>DATFMO010000614.1:0-4875 GCA_035266925.1 Sunxiuqinia sp.
TGCTGTTCCCACCTATGTTATTGACGCACCTGGTGGCGGCGGAAAAATCCCGGTCATGCCCAATTACATCATTTCATGGTCAACCAATAAAGTTGTCCTCCGGAATTATGAAGGAGTGATAACAACATACAAAGAACCAGAACATTACGAAAATAAATTTTGTAATCGCGATTGCAAAAATTGTAACCTGGAATTGAATCTGAGTGAAAGTGATGAGATTAAAGCGCTCGGCATTGAGAAATTGTTGGCAGACACGAACGATTCAATTTCACTAATCCCAGAAAATAATGAACGACATCATCGAAGAGAAAATTAAAAAAGACAAAATAGAGCAAATTGGTCAATCCACCGTCCACCATGGACACTTCAGCAACCGGATTTTTTTGTTGAAGTACCACCCGGACGATGGAGCGACTGTTATTAAAAAAATGAATGAGCTGGCCAGTGAAAATGGCTACAGTAAAATGATAGCCAAAGTTCCTGAGTCTGCTCAACCACTGTTTTTGATTGATGGATTTGTGCAGGAAGCTTTTATTCCAGGCTATTTTAATGGAGACGAAGATGTGTTTTTCATGTCAAAGTTTCTGACGGAAAAACGTGCGGAGACACCCGAAAAGCAATTGAAAACACTTGCTAAATTGCTATCAGAACCACCAAGTGAAAACGACCAGGAACTTCCGGAAAAGTTTACATTGGAAATGACCAGACCGGAACACGCCAAAGATATGACGAAGATTTTCAAAGAAGTGTTTGCGACCTATCCGTTCCCGGTGACCGATCCCAGCTACTTGGTTGAAACCATGGAGGATGGCAGCGTCGTTTATTTTGGCGTTTGGCAGGATGGCCAATTAGTCGGTCTGTCGTCAGCTGAAGTGGACAAAAAAAACAAGAATGCCGAGATGACTGATTTTGCTGTGCGACCGGATTTTAGAGGTCAGAAACTGGCTTGGTACCTATTGGAGAAAATGGAGGAAGAGCTCAAAAAGATGAATTACAAAACCTTGTACACCATTGCACGACTCAATTCACCCGGAATGAACAGGACGTTTATCAACCATGGCTATAATTTTTCCGGCACCTTGATAAACAACACCAACATTTCCGGTCAGATTGAAAGTATGAATGTGTATTACAAAACCATATAAACAATGATTAATCAGCGGTATTTGGGTAAATTATGTCCTTTTTCAAAAGAGTGCCCGGTTTATCAGGAAGAGTTAAAAATCGAAGGTGTATCGTCATTTCTGATTAAAAACGTTTTCTGCAACCGAGGCCACAAGGGATGGAAAAATTGCGAACGTTTTAAACTGTGCGATGAAGGGAAGGAAGTACCCGCAACAGCAACCCCTTATAAACCAGAATAATATATGAAAGAAAAAGTCAAGTTACAGAAAATTAAAAGCAACACCGAGAGAAAAATTGTCGAGTTATTAAATGAAAAAGACCAGTGCATGAGAGGTGACATCTTCATGAGCCTCAAATTAAGCTATAAGCGCGGGCATAAATATTTGAATTCACTTTTAGATAAGGATTGGGTAAGCAACACCGAAAAGGCACCATATTACACCCTGAAAATCGATATTGAATAATGCATTGGATAGACTTTACCATTTTTGCTGTCTACCTGATTTTTATGCTTGGTGTCGGATTCTTTTTTCTGAAAAAGAATAAAAATACCGACGATTACTTTGTTGGTGGCCGGCAGATGAGCAGTGTACATATTGGCCTGTCTGTGGTGGCAACTGATGTTGGTGGAGGCTTCTCCATCGGACTGGGTGGCTTAGGCTTTGTCATGGGCGTTTCCGGCAGTTGGTTACTTTTCTCCGGCTTGATTGGCGCATGGCTGACGGCAGTGGTCATGGTGCCTAAGGTACATCGTGTTTCGCGCAAACTCAACCTGCTTTCGTTTCCCCAGTTTTTGGAGCACAGTTACAACAAACATGTAGCGTTGATTGCTGGAATTATTTCAGCCATTGGCTATCTTGGGTTTACTGCCTCACAGATTCTGGCCGGTGCGAAATTAGCTTCAGCAACGTTCCCTACAATTTCCATGACCAATTCATTGTTGATTATGGGTGTCATCGCTGTGGGCTACACGGTAATGGGAGGTTTGAAAGCCGTGATTTACACCGATACTATTCAGTGGATTGTCTTGATGGCAGGATTGATTTTTGTCGCTCTACCCCTTTGTTACATTGATGTGGGCGGCTTCCAGGCTATTGAAAAAACACTCGATCCTTCCTTCCTCAGCTTCAGCAATGTGAGCTGGCAACAAATCCTCAACTGGATGGTCACCATTATACCGATCTGGTTTATTGGCATGACGTTGTACCAACGAATTTATGCATCGCGTACCGAGCAAACAGCGAAAAAAGCGTGGTTCATAGCCGGGCTTTTTGAATACCCGCTGATGGCCTTCTCTGGCGTTTTACTTGGATTGCTCGCCCGTGTGGCCTTTGAAAACGGCATGCTGGCACCATCAGGCTTTCCGGCAGGAAGTGCCATTGACTCTGAGATGGGTCTCCCGGTTTTGCTGAAAACAATTCTGCCGGTTGGTTTGACAGGCATTGTCCTTTCAGCCTATTTTTCGGCTATCATGTCAACCGCTGACAGTTGTTTGATGGCAGCTTCCGGTAATATTTTGACGGACATTATGAAGAGTCACTACCACCCTTCAGGCTTGCGATTATCTCAAATTCTGACCTTTGCAGTTGGAGCGGTAGCATTGCTATTGGCTTTGGAAATGCCCAACGTCTTGCAGCTGATGCTTTATTCCTACACCTTCATGGTTTCCGGGCTTTTCGTGCCACTGGTTGCTGCATTAATACGAACGAAAAATAATTCGACGGCAGCACTTTCATCGATGATTGCCGGTGGCGGGACATCACTCATCCTTATTCTGATGGATGAAAAGTTACCCTATGGGCTGGATCCGATTATATTCAGTATTACTGCCTCATTTTTAGTATTTGTATCGGTAGCAAAAATGAAGAAAACCGCCATAGCAACGAATTAAGTTTATGGTTATCCGCATTTTTACCTAGTGTTAAGTTAGTTTTGATATGACGGTTTAATTGTGTACTTTTACAAGAAAACACATGGTACTGTACACAATTAAACTAAACGAGTTTGAGGTCGAAGAGCTCCATAGGGTAATCAGCAAAGGGAGTCACACCTCGCAGGCCTTTCGCGCAGCTTATATATTATTGAACTGTGATAAAGGCGAATTTTCGGAAAATGCAGAGATCACGAATGCGGAAATCTGCAAGATCCTCAAAGTAGGTGAAAGAACGGTAGACCGGGTCAAGAAAAAGTTCATTGAAGAAGGATTTGAAAGCATTTTGGAGAGACGCCCCTCAAGCCAGAATTACACCAAAAAGGTCGATGGTGATCTTGAGGCCAAATTGGTGTCACTCTGTTGCAGTGAACCACCCGAAGGATTTGCCAAATGGTCGCTCCGGCTCCTGGCCGACAAAATGGTAGAGTTGAATTATATTGACTATATCTCACATGTGACAGTGGGGGAGGTCCTAAAAAAAACGAACTTAAGCCTTGGAAGGTAAAAGGGTGGGTTATCCCGCCGAAGCAAAGCAGCGAATTTGTAGCCAACATGGAACATGTGCTGGATATATACAAGCTGCCGTACGATGAAGATTATCCGGTAGTTTGTATGGATGAATCGCCCAAGCAGTTGATCGAAGAAGTTGCATCAACACCGATCAAGCCTGGCCAGGAAGCCCGACTGGATTATGAATACATCAGACATGGGATGGTTAATATTTTTATGGCAAACGAACCGTTAAAGGGCAAAAGATTGGTTGAGGTTACCGAGTACAAAACAAAAAAAGACTGGGCCAGATTCATGAAGCGGATAGCCGATGAAATGCACCCAACAGCAAAAAAGATAAGATTGGTCATGGATAATTTTAAAACACATAACGCTTCCGCTTTCTATGAAACATTTGTGCCGGAAGAAGCCAAACGCCTCCGGGATAGGTTTGAGTTTGTTTTTACCCCCAAACATGGGAGTTGGTTAAATATGGCAGAAATCGAGCTGCACGTACTGAATGGACAATGTTTAAACCGACATATTCCAACAATAGAACAAATAACATCAGAAGTAGAGGCCTGGAAAAACCACAGAAATAATAAAACTGCTAAAATTAATTGGCAGTTTACTAATGATCAGGCACGGATCAAACTTAAAAGGCTTTATCCGTCAATTTTAAATTAACACAACACTAGTTACATTCTTGATTGACCAAAATATTCAATTTACCACCTGCTTCAACTTCAAAACCTGGATTCAATGTTACCTCATCTCCAGTAATGTAAACTGTATTACCATTTTGAATTACCGCAGTTTGATTTTGACATGATCCTAAGACATTTACACTTTTAGCAATATATGCCGCCGATCTATTTCCAAAGTCACAAATATTAAGCGAGTTTGCATAATAATGACATTGCGTAAAGTTTAATTTCTCATTATTTAGAGCCGAATGTATTATGCTTAATTGATCAGGAGTGATACTTTGCATACCTGCATTATAATCCATTAAGTTATTAGAGCAATGAATATCGTTCCAGCAGCATGGATTTGGTTCTGAAAGATCAAGCATTTGTTGTATTGTAGGCGTATCATCACAAAAATCATCATGATCAGCGTCACAAATGCCTCCATTAGTGAGCAAGGTATGATATAGGTTCAAGCAATGACCTACTTCATGATTGATAAGGATTGCCGATCCTCGGTTATACCACCCGTTATTATTGTTAACGCTTTCGATATAGTTATGATATGGCTTAAAAAGGAGTACTGCTTTATCACCCACATATCTAGCATAACCACCTGTATTGCCTTGAAGGCTTGTT
>DATFMO010000615.1:0-16942 GCA_035266925.1 Sunxiuqinia sp.
AATTACGAATATATTTTCCTAAACCTGATTGCTGGAATTATTGCCGTTTTCAGCCTTGACAAACTGCATCGACGATCCCATCTGGTGATCACGGCGTTGTGGGTCTTTTTGAGCTATTCGCTCGTATTTCTGGCACTCTCAATGATCCAGGAAGGTAATATTGAATCCATCCCGTGGAAAGAACTGGAATGGTTCGGCGGCAATGCATTGCTCGTTTTGCTGGCCTACCCATTGATCTACATTTTTGAAAAATTGTTTGGTTTTGTATCTGACGTCACGCTGATTGAACTCTCGGATACCAACCAGCCTTTGTTAAGAAAGCTGGCGCAAGATGCTCCCGGAACATTTCAACATTCCATCCAGGTGGCCAACATTGCTGAAGAGGTGATCATTCGAATTGGTGGGAACTCGCTATTGGCAAGAACAGGCGCGTTGTACCACGATATCGGCAAAACCAACCAACCAGCGTTTTTCATAGAAAACCAGGCAGCCGGCATGAACCCGCACCAAAACCTGGACAACAAAGAGAGCGCAAAAATTATTATTGACCATGTGACGTTAGGGGTGAAACTGGCGCGACGCAACAAGCTACCAGAGATGTTGATCGAATTTATTACCAGTCATCATGGGACATCGCAGGCCAAATATTTCTACAATACATACAAAAATAACCACCCCGACGAAGAAGTGGATCCCAAAGATTTCACCTATCCGGGGCCTCCTCCAAAAAGCAAAGAAACCAGCGTCGTAATGCTCACGGATGGTATTGAGGCGGCAGCTCGTGCCCTGAAAGAAAAAAACCATGAGAACCTGCAAAATCTGATTGAAAAAATGGTTGATGACAAGTTTGAAACCAACCAGCTGGATAACGCCGAGCTGACCTTGCGGGAGATCCGGATTTTCAAAGAAACCATTCTGGAAAAACTCATGAATATTTATCACGTACGAATTGCCTATCCGGAGGACAATAACAAATCTGGGAATAATCAAACTAAAAAATAATAAAGCAAATTGCCGTCATGACAACTGGACACGTTCTCTTAATTTTACTTTTTCTTATCGTGATCTTTATCTTTCCATTGGTAGCATTGATTGATGCACTGCTAAACCGTTTTCCGGGAAATGATAAAATTGCCTGGGTCCTTGTAATTCTCTTTTTACCATTTTTTGGCTCACTTCTCTATTTTTTAATTGGAAGGCGCAGGAGATACCGAAAGAAATGACCCGGGTAGACTAACAAACCAAACGTTGAAAAATTTACGGGCATGATTACATTTTTTGCTTCACTGGCATTTTTGTTATTGGGCTATTTTTTCTATTCCAGAATTATTGAACGCATTGCCGGGATTGATCCCAAGCGAGAAACACCGGCCTTTTCGCTAAAAGACGGCGTAGATTACATGCCCCTTCCATGGTGGCGAATCTTCCTGATCCAGTTTCTGAACATTGCCGGTTTGGGACCAATTTTTGGAGCCATAGCAGGCGCCATGTGGGGACCGGCAGCTTTCCTGTGGATTGTATTGGGCTCTGTTTTTGCCGGAGCTGTCCACGATTATTTCTCGGGCATGCTGTCCATTAAACACAATGGGCTGAGCATTACCGAGATTGTGGGGATTTACCTGGGCGGTGGCACCAAACAGTTCATGCGGATTTTCACGGTAGGATTGATGGTGATCGTTGGAGCAGTGTTCATCATCGGTCCAGCCAAAATACTGACGGGTATTGCGCCGCATTTGGGATCAATGACTTTTTGGGCAGTCATCATCTTTGCTTATTATTTGCTGGCCACCATGTTACCGATCGATAAAATCATTGGACGCCTCTACCCTATTTTTGGTTTTGCCCTCGTTTTTATGGCTGTAGGACTCATCGGAGCTTTGCTAGTCAAAGGCTATCATATCCCAGAGCTGAACCTGGCCAACATTCATAATTACCATGCCAACTCCGACAAGTTCCCCATTTTCCCGATGTTGTTCATCACCATTGCTTGTGGTGCCATTTCTGGCTTTCATTCCACCCAATCGCCCCTGATGGCACGGTGCGTGACTAATGAACGCTATGGCCGACGCGTCTTTTACGGGGCCATGATCACCGAGGGTGTGGTCGCCTTGATCTGGGCCGTGATTGGCATGAGTTTCTTCGGTGGCATTCGCGAACTCAACGACACGATGACAGCCAACAATGGAAATGCCGCTTTTGTCGTCAACGAGATTTCAAACTCACTATTGGGCAAAGTTGGCGGATTCATGGCTTTGCTGGGTGTAGTCGCCGCACCAATCACTTCCGGGGACACCGCATTCCGAAGTGCACGACTGATCGTCGCCGACTTCCTGAATTACAAACAAGGGCCTATCAAAAATCGCTTGCTAGTGAGTATCCCGCTTTTTGCCGTTGGCTTTTTACTCACCCAAATTGATTTTAGCATCATCTGGCGCTATTTTGCCTGGGCCAATCAAACACTCGGAATGATTGTCCTGTGGGCCATTACTGTTTACCTGGCACAGGAACGAAAATTTTACTGGATTACGCTCATTCCCGCCATATTCATGACCGCTGTGATCACTACCTACCTGCTGTTTGCCCCTGAAGGATTCGCCCTTCCACAAGGGATCGCCTATTCCATCGGCGCAACACTTTCGGTGTTGTCACTAATTGGCTTTTTCATTTATAGAAAAAATTATTTCACCAGAAAGTTGGTACAGGCATAATCTGTTTCACCGACAACTTTCATCAACGAAAGAATTTTTATAAAAAGAGTTCTAGAGGCCTAAAAAGAACTTCAAGGTACGGCACTTCCTTTGCCTAATACTTTCAACAGGCAGAATACATGCAGAAACCTACATTTCTGTACCTTGGTGTCTGGTAAAATAATATTTCGTCCCAACGGGACTTTCAAAAGATTTATCGCCGTGTTTTCTACCAATATTTTATTCCTAACGGGATCGTTCCGACAGGAACTGAATATGGCTAGAGTTAGAAGTAACCCCGATGTATTCATCATTCCGCAGGAACGTAATAAATTCAGCATGTCTACCGTTTCCTATCAATTTTTACCGGACAACTGTGATTTCTGTATGAAAAGAACAAATTTCATGAAAGGACAACATTGGTTAAACTGTTATTTCAGATAGGGTGCCATCAGCTTCCATTTCAATCCATCTTCAACAAAAACAGATTCAATACCCATGTCCGAGACATCGCGAATATTCCGGTATTCGTCATCAAAAAAGACAACATCATTTGGTTTTGCGTTCGTGTCCTTCAGAATGCGAGACAGGTGTTTCGTTTTCTCAGAAGGATAAATTTCCTGGAGATCGAAGTACGCTTCAATATCAAATAATTTCAATAAATCACTTGCCCACGATGGTTCATACGTCCGAGAGGCAGCAGCGACCATTTTCCCATTTTCTTTCAGATGTTCCAGAATGGCTAACACATCATCATACAAACGAAGCCAACGTCCTGACTGATCCAACAATTGTCCGTTTTCCCAATGGTATGGCGGTTGTGTCGTATCACACCAAGTGTCTCCGGCATTCCAAAGGGTAAAGTCCAAATCGAATACAAAAAGTTTCATTGGGTGACAAAAGTAAAAAAGAATGGATAAAAACAGGCAAAATTAAATAGCGCTTATCAATCCTTGATAAGCGCTATTTAATTTTTGAGCATCGAATTACGTATTGCAAATCCCGTTCACTTTCCACTAATCTGTCCACGTATTTCGCCGCCTTTGTTTAAAGTTGTATGTACATTAACATACCCGTGCCCAATGGACAGTGAATCAACTAAATCGGACAATGGGTGCCCTGCAAGAACTCCCACCAAGTTATCTGCAGTAATTGTCCCTTGTGCCAGAATACCGTTGGTGGTACCAGCAATCGTTACTGGCGGAGGAGTTGAAGGATACAACCAAACGACTACTCCCCCATTGTCTCCCATAGGTGCCAAGTGAATGTGGGACATCATAACACTGTCAATATTCGCAACAATCAATTTGTATGAAAGCATCGAGCCATCTTTACTCAACTGAAAGATTGCTTCTCCGGTTGCCATAGTTTCAACTGCTGGCACCTCTTGACCACCTGATAGATGAGCCCTAAAATTCAACACTTTTTTTGCGCTTTTCAAAACCAGATTGTTTTGTGCACTGTCTTGTACTGGCACCTGTTCACAAGCCGAGAATAGAAGCAAGCAGGCTGCAATTACTAAAAAATAGATTTTTTTCATGGTTGTAAAGTTTTATGAATTATATAAAACTCTACTTTCCAGCAACTTAAAATGTTTCACCAAGTCGGACATATCTATCTCTTATTAAGATTTTTTTAATAATCAACTAAAATGAATGGGATCGATCTACTTCCAATAAATACTTCCATTTAAAACAAAAAAGGCACAAAAAAAGGCCGGAAAACCGGCCTTAAATTTTATCTGTTGTTATCTAATTTATGCTTGCGCCACTTTATTCAGATTTTCATCCAACGGTTGCATTTTCGGCATTAATAAGTGAACGATACCTAAAATAACAAGGTACAAAGTACCGGCAATTAAGAATGCCCAGAAGTAACCGGAATTTCCGGCTTCATCCAATACAGTACCCAATGCTTTATCACTCAACATACCAGCAACAGCACCTACCATTCCTCCAATACCTGTTACAGATGCAACGGCTTTTTTCGGGAATACGTCAGATACCAGTGTGAAGATGTTTGCTGACCAGGCTTGGTGTCCGGCAGCTGCCAGACCGATCAATACGACCGCGATCCATTCAACTTTTGTAACCGCCACGTAACTTACCGGGAGAATAATCAATGCACAAATCAACATCGTGATTTTTCGTGCTTTATTTACGGTCCATCCTTTATTCATGAAAGCACCGGAAATCCATCCACCGAAGATACTTCCACCATCAGCCAATAAATATATAACCAAATATGGAATACCAATGTTTTTGATATCCACCCCAAACGTATCAGCCAGGAATTTTGCTCCCCAGAACAAGTAGAACCACCAAACTGCATCTGTAATTTTTGCTACAGCAAATGCCCATGTCTGACGCATCGGAAGTACTTTCTTCCAGGCCAGCTTTTCTTTCGTTTCGACTGTTGAATCACTTTCAATGTAAGCCAACTCTTCTTTCGTCAATTTCGGGTGATCTTCGGGTTTTTTATAAGTACGCCACCACAGGAATACCCAGAATGCACTTAAACCACCGGTAATCAAGAAAGGAATCTGCCAGTTTGTACCATCACGATGTACAATCCAGCCCACCATGAAGGGTGCTAAAATAGCTCCGATACTCGTAGCAGCATTGTAGATTCCGGTAGCAAACGCTCGATCCTTCTTCGGAAACCACTCAGCAACTGTTTTTTGGGCTGCAGGGAAGTGACCTGATTCACCAAAACCAAGGCCAAAACGGGCAATTGAAAAACCGATCACACTGAATGCCGGGCGAACCGCAGCATGGAGCATACCAGAGAGACTCCAGATGGCAATGGCCAGGGTATATCCCTTTTTCGTTCCCAATTTATCGATAATTCCTCCCATGGATAACATACCGATTGCATAGGCAGCCTTGAATGCAATCATGATGTTGGCATAATCCGTATTTGTCCAGTGGAACAATTTTTCCAAAGTTGGAGCCATCACTCCAATAATACTTCTGTCAAAGTAGTTAACCGTTGTTGCATAAACCAACAAGGCAAGTATTCGATACCGATAATTGCCTATTGGTGCTTTTTGATCAGTCATAAAGTCTAGTTTTGTTTATTTTAATTTCGGATTCTTTTAACAATTTCGAGCGCCTCGTTGCATTTGTTCGTAATATAAGCAAAATCTTTGTTTGCCAACACGTCTTTAGGAAATAATTGCGATCCCATTCCGACACAATGAACGCCTGCACCAAACCATTTGCCTAGGTTTTCTTCATCTGGAGCAACTCCTCCAGTTGGCATAATGCTGGCATATGGCATTGGTCCCATCACGCCCTTCACAAAGCTTGGACCGCCAACAGAAGAACCCGGGAAAATTTTCACCACTTCGGCTCCCAATTCATGCGCACTACCAATTTCAGTGACAGATCCGCAACCAGGACTCCAGGCAATTTTTCGTTTGTTGCAAACTTTGGCCATTCCTTTATCAATTATTGGAGAAACGATGAAGTTTGTTCCCAATGCAATATACATAGCAGTAGTTGCTTCGTCTACAATCGAACCAACTCCTAAGATCATTTCAGGACATTCTTTGGTTGTCCACTTATTTAGTTCGCCAAACACCTCGGCAGCAAAATCACCGCGGTTGGTGAATTCAAAAACACGAATTCCACCATCATAACAGGCTTTTACTACTTGCTTGCACATTTCTATATCGGCATGATAAAAAACCGGAACAATGCCGGTAGCTTTCATGGTTTGTGCAACTTCTATTCTTGAAAATCTTGCCATCTTAAATCAAATTCCAAATTTTAAATTCCAAATTCCAAAATGAAGAGATTTGCGATTCGGACCGGTCTATTCACGGCCATCTTTCAGAGATACCGTCTCACACTTTTCTCTCCCTCAAAAATTCTTAATTAACGGGCAACACGGCCTGAAGCATCGCCGCCCATCAATTTTTCAACTTCATCAACAGTCACCTGGTTGTAGTCACCATAAATAGTGTGTTTCAAACAAGAGGCAGCAACTGCAAATTCAAGCGCTTTTTGGTCATCATTAGTATAGGTCAGCAATCCGTAGATCAAGCCTCCCATGAAACTGTCACCACCACCAACACGGTCTACAATGTGTGTAATTTGATATTGGCGTGATTCGTATAATTTCTGACCATCCCAAAGGACACCAGCCCAGGAATTGTGATTCGCATTAATGGAACCACGAAGGGTTGTAATTACCTTTTTACAACGAGGGAATTTCGACATAATTTGTTTTGAAACGGATTCGTAGGCAGCTCCTTCAACATGCCCACCGGTAACATCAACACCTTCAGGTTCGATCCCCAGTACCTTTTCAGCATCCTCTTCATTTCCAAGAACAACGTCTGTTCCTTCAACCAAAGCAGGCATCACTTCACCAGCCGATTTTCCGTATTTCCATAAGTTTTTGCGGTAGTTCAAATCACATGAAACGGTGATTCCTTTTGCGTTGGCTTTTTTGATCGCTTCCAGACAAACATCAGCAGCTCCCTGGGAAATTGCCGGTGTAATTCCGGTCCAGTGGAACCACTCAACACCTTCAAAAACTTTATCCCAATCGATCATTCCCGGTTCAATTTCTGCAATGGCTGAATGCGCACGGTCGTAAATGACTTTACTTCCGCGGGAAACAGCACCTGTCTCCAGGAAATAAATACCAACACGGTCGCCACCGGCTACAATATTATCAACCCCTACGCCATAACTTTTCAGGTCCATTTTACAGGCACGGGCAATGTCGTTTTCCGGCAAACGAGTAACAAAATCTACTGGGACTCCATAGTGTGCCAATGAAACAGCCACATTCGCTTCTCCACCACCAAAGGTTGCGGTCAGCGAGTCTGCCTGATTAAACCTTAAATAACCCGGCGTTGCCAGGCGTAGCATAATCTCTCCAAACGTAACAACTTTCTTATTCATTTTCTAATCAACTTTAATTCCTACTTTAACTAAATCAGCAATCGATTGCAGCGAAAACCCAACTCCGTGCAATCGATTGCAAAAATAGAATACATTTCAATTAGAAGCAATACAAATAATGTTTTTCTTGCTTGATTGCGAATGTATTTCTTTAAAACTTAAAATAGTTTTTAGCGTTGTTAAAGCAAATGTTTTCCACCATGCTTCCCAACAATTCCATGTCGTAAGGAATCTCTCCATTTTCCACATCGTTACCCAGCAAATTGCATAAGGTTCGACGAAAATACTCATGACGGGAATACGACAAATAACTGCGAGAATCGGTCAACATACCAACAAAACGACTCAACAATCCAAGGTTAGACAATGCATTCATTTGCTTTTCCATACCATCCTTTTGGTCAAGGAACCACCAGCCGGAACCGTATTGCATTTTTCCCGGAACCGATCCATCCTGAAAGTTTCCTAGCATGGTTGCATAAATCTCGTTATCTGATGGATTCAAGTTGTACAGAATTGTTTGTGACAATTTGTTTTGCTGATCCAAACGATCCAGGAATTTCGACAACGGTTGAGCAATCTGGAAATCACCAATTGAATCAAAACCGGTGTCTGGTCCTAATTTAGAGAACAGACGTGTGCTATTGTTACGAATAGCACCAAAGTGGTACTGCTGAGTCCATCCTTTTGCATGGTCCATAATTCCAAATTCGTACAACATGCACGATTTAAACTTCAGAATTTCTTCTTCATTTAATTCAATTCCGGAACGAATTTTATCGAAAATATTGTTGATTTCTTTTTCAGTGTAGTCTTCAGCATAAGCTGTTTCCAAACCATGGTCAGACAATCGGCAGCCGTTTTCGTGGAAAAACTGATGACGTTTTTCGATCGCTGCAATGTATGCATCAAAACTATCAATCTCCACGTTTGCCACATCGGCCAATTGATCAACATAGTCGTTGAAAAGAATAATATCCTCCACCATCATGGCTTTGTCAGGACGCCACGCCGGCAAAACTGCCACTTCAAAACCATCTTCTTTTATGGCTTTGTGGTACTCCAATGAATCAATTGGATCATCAGTTGTACAAATGGTATTGACATTGGCTTTTCGGATGATATTCCGACAGGAATATTCATCGGTGTTCAGTTTGGCATTGCACTCATCCCAAATTTCCCTGGCTGTTTCCGGGCTCAATAATTTGTCGATACTAAAAAATTTCTTCAGCTCCAGGTGTGTCCAATGGTATAACGGGTTGCGCAATGTATGAGGCACTGTTTCAGCCCATTTCTCAAATTTTTCCCAATCGCTGGCATCGCCTGTACAAAAGCGTTCGTCAACGCCATTGGTACGCATCGCACGCCATTTATAGTGGTCACCGGCCAACCAGATTTCAGTCAGGTTTTTGAACTTTTTATCCTCTGCAATCTGTTGTGGCGGAATGTGACAGTGATAGTCAAAAATCGGCATATTCGCCGCGTGTTCGTGATACAATTTCTGAGCTGTTTCTGTTTGCAACAGAAAATTCTCATCCATAAATTTCTTCATCAGTACTTGATTTTTGTGTCCTTTTCTTCTTTAAATGGACTATTATAGATTGAATAGTCTTTTCAGATGTCTTTCGTAAATGTTTTCTTCTACACAGCCTCCAACAACATCTGCGTATTTTTCAATGAGTGCATAGTACTTATCGCCCATTTCAGCAGCCACTTTGTAGCCCACATGAATCAGCTGGCGGAAGTTCGGGTTATAATCCGGATGACCAGGAATGTGACGCAGCGTGTTGGCAAATTTTTCACCAGTCCAGCCATTCACTTCATCAACTGATGGCAATTTTGCGTCGTCAATGTCAATTACATCAGCATATGGTCCACACAGTTCGTCTTTGCGACCAAGTGCGCTGGCGTAGATTTCTTTAGCAGCTTCCAGTGCTTCACCACCTGCTACAGCCAAACCAATCACCTCTTCCAACCAGGTTGTACCGGCAGTTTTTACGTGAAGACCTTTGTCATGCTTTTTGATAATGTTAGCCATGATCGGGTAAATTGAGAATTTATCACTTCCGGAGTGAACACTCAATTTCAAATCAGCCGGCAAACCAAATTCTTTAACGGCAAATTCAATGACCATCACATCTTCTTCGAATTCTTTGGCAAATTGATCCAAATCACCAACGTAATCAACACCTTTATTGAAACGGCCAGTGAACTTTGGAGCGATTGTTTGAACCGGAACTTTTTTGTCAGCCAACATTTTCAAAATGAAGAACAGGTCAACCGGAGTTTGCGGATTTTCAACTTCATCCATAGAAACCTCAGTGATGAAATTGCCTTCGCCTTTGTTTTCAACCAGGTATTTATAAATTGCCGAAGCCTGATCTGTAGCTGCCAGAAATCGTTTGGCAAGGTCAACCAATAACTCATCAGTTACATCAATCGGATCAGAGATTCCAGGAATCTGCAACGATCCTTTGTATTTTGAACAAGAAGCCAGAAAAGCATCAACAGCGTCTTTAGAGCTTTCGTTACCAATAAATGCAGCAACGTCCAGAGTGAAAAAATCAGCCTGATCAACATATGGAGCAACAGTACTCAGGTTGATATGGTCAGCATCGTGGTAATAAGGTTTGTTATAGCCCAGAGCTTTTACAGCAGCGTCGGCTTCTTTACGAACATCAGCCGGGCCAGTGTGAACGATTCCATGCTCACGGTTCGATTTGTTCCATACCGGACTCACATCAACGCCAGCATTGTTGGCTTTCATAATTGCACGTAACTGAGCTTCTCCTTCGTGAGAGAAACGATCACCTACTCCAAAACTATATTTACTTAATTTCATGATGTATTTTTTTAAATTTTAAACAATAAATATTTCGATTTTTAAAAAATTCCGTGTTCGCACACGAAAGTAGGCCATTTCTTTTTCATTACCATAGAAAAAAACAAAAATCGATCGAAAAATGTTATAAAATAGTTTTTTCCGTGTTCGCACACGATTGTTAGAAAATTTATATAGATTTGTTGATACTTGAACGATATTGACTAAAAACTGATAGCTATCAAACCGATAAAAAGAATACGAATCAAGGACATTGCAGAGAAAGCAAATGTTTCAATTGGCACGGTTGACCGGGTCATTCACAATCGTGGTGAAGTTTCTCCTTCCACACGCGAAAAGATTTTAAAAATTGTTGAAGAACTTGACTATCAACCCAACATATTGGCCAGCACGCTTGCTTCAAAGAAAACTTATTCCCTGGCTGTAATAGTGCCAGAGCCTCTTTCAGAAGAAGCCTATTGGAACAAACCACTGATTGGCGTGCGAAAAGCGTTCAACGAAATCCAACAGTATGGCGTAGAAATTACGGTTTTCGTGTTTAAACAAACTGATGCTAGCTTTTTTAAGACCAAGGCGAAAGAACTGCTTCAAAATAGATATGATGGCGTTGTTCTGGCGCCTTTCTTTTCGAGAGAATCCAAAGATTTTGCCCGAAAACTTGAAGCGTTGGAGATTCCGTTTGTGTTTATTGACTCCAACTTGAAAGGCACAAGTAAAATCAGTTACATTGGCCAAAACTCATTTCAAAGTGGTACGTTGGCGGCAAAACTATTGGACTTCTCGGTTCCCGGTGAAGCGACTATCATGATCATCCATTTTGCCAAAGAGATGGACAACCAAAACCACCTAGTACAACGAGAAATGGGATTTTACAACTATTTCGAAAAAATGAAGAAACCCTCTAATAAAAAAATCATCACCGTTGAGATCAATGATCCTTCCAACGAGGCTTATTTTGCGCAGATTGACGAAGCGTTGCAAAAAGCCGGAAACGTGAAAGGAATTTTTGTGACGAACTCGATGGTTTATAAAGTGGCCGAATACCTGAAAGCAAAAAAATTGCACGCCATCCGGTTGATTGGTCACGACCTTATCCCTAACAACGTTGCCTTCATGGAGAAAGATGTCGTCGATTTTTTGATCTGCCAGCGTCCCGAAGAACAGGGCTACCAGTCAGTGATGACCCTTTTCCAACACATCATTCTGAAGAAAGAAGTTTCTTCGGAAAATTATACTTCAATTGATATTATAACCAAAGAAAACCTGGATTTCTACCAGGAATTTAATTCGAATAATTATGGAACCAATTAGTTTTAAAGATTTAAGTGGCAAAGTTTGCGTAATCACTGGCGGTGCTGGTGTAATCGGTGTTGAAATGGTGAAAGCCATGGCTTCCGTTGGCGTGAAAATAGCCATTGCCGATATTAATAAAGAAGTCGCTGAAAAAGTGGCTGCAGAAATTTCAGCCAAGTACAATGCTGAAGTCATTGGAATTGAAGCCAATGTTTTGGACAAAGCGTCGTTGGAAAGAGCCAATAAGCTTGTCAAGGAGAAACTTGGCCCGGTTGAAATCCTGATCAATGGCGCTGGTGGAAACCATCCATCAGCGACCACCAAAGTAGAACAAATGACTGAAGACAGTCTTGATTCATTGGAGGACACATTTTATGGTCTTGAAATGGACGGGTTTGACAAAGTTTTTGCGTTGAACTTCAAAGGGACTTTGCTTCCTTCGATGGTCTTTACCAAAGACATGTTAAAAGCCAAAAAAGGAGTGGTATTAAATATCTCTTCGATGAATTCATACAAGCCGTTGACCAAAATCCCCGCGTATTCAGCGGCAAAAGCATCGATCAATAACTTTACAGAATGGTTGTCGGTGCACTTAGCAAAGGTAGGAATCCGTGTCAATGCGCTTGCTCCGGGCTTTTTCATCACCAACCAAAACCGCTTTTTGGTCATGGATGAAAAAACAGGGAACTTCTCCCCTCGCGGACAAAAAATTGTGGACAACACGCCAATGGGCAAGTTTGGTGAACCTGAAGATTTGCAAGGTGCAACCTTGTTCTTATTATCTGACATTTCCAGCTTTATCACCGGTATTGTCATCCCTGTCGATGGCGGATACAGCGCGTTTGGCGGTGTGTAAATTGATTATCAGTGACTAGTCATTGGGCATTAGCCATTCGTTGATTTTGCCAATGACAAGTTATCCAATGACCAATTATCCATTAGCTAATTATCAAAATCGAATAAATATGAGTTTTCAACTAAAAAAAGATTGTAAATATTCCTTGTTGGTTGCAACAAGCATGGGAGTTCGAATTACTCCTGCCAATGGTCAACCTGTGCATAGCAGCGACCTGTTTCAAATGCAGGCCACAAGCGCCGAAACTAACGTTGCAAGTATTGCGTCGTACCTCGGTCTTCCTACAAAAGTGCTGACATCGTTTGTAAAAGGAAGCCCAATTGCTCAGTTCATTAAAAATAACCTGAAGGCCCGTCACATGGACTACGAAGGTCCTGAGGTGGATCAAGGCAATCCATGGGGGTACCGCCACCAGTTCAACATAGCTGACAGCGGCTACGGTTCTCGTGGACCCCGCGTTCAAAACGACCGTGCCGGAGAGGTTGGCCGTACCTTGAATGTGAAAGATTTCGACCTGGAGCGTATTTTTGGCGAAGAAGGTGTGCAGATTGTTCACCTTTCAGGCTTGATCGGTGCCTTGTCTGAAGAGACTACCAAATTCTGTTTGGAAATCGCCCGTGCAGCCAAGAAACACGGTACGCTAATTTCGTTTGACCTGAACTATCGGGCTTCTTTCTGGAAAGGTCGTGATCAGGAATTGCGCGAAAGCTTCACTGAAATTGCATCAGTTTCTGACATTCTGATTGGTAATGAAGAAGATTTCCAATTGTGTTTAGGAATTGAAGGACCGGAAGCTGGTGGTGAAGGACTGGCTAAAAAAATTGACGGTTTTAAAGGAATGATCACCCGTGTGAAAGAAACATTTCCGGACGCATCCGTTTTCGCAACAACCTTGCGTGAGGTAGTGAGCACCAACGAACACAAATGGGGCGCTATCATGCTGGCCGGCAACGAGTGGCAAGTGATTGAACCACGTACCATCCACGTACTCGACCGCATCGGTGGTGGCGATGGATTTGTTGGCGGTTTACTGTATGGTATTCTGAAAGAATGGGGTGCTGAAAAATGGCCACAATTTGGATGGGCAACCGGTGCACTGGCAACCACATTCCTTACTGATTATGCACAGCCTGCTGATGAAGACATGGTTTGGAGCATATGGGAAGGAAATGCCCGGGTAAAACGATAAGTTCATTTACCATTTCAATATTTACCATTTACAATTTGAGAGATTGAATTCGGATGACTTAAAAAAGCGGCTCAAAGTTTTTGCCTTACGAATTATTCGTCTTTCTGAAAAATTGCCCAAAAATTTAGCAGGGAACACAATTGGAAAGCAAATAATTCGATCAGGAACATCTCCAGGTGCAAACTATCGAGCTGCTTGTCTCGGAAAATCTGATAGAGATTTCCTGAACAAACTGAAAATGGTAGAAGAAGAATTAGATGAAACTTTATATTGGTTAGAACTTATTATTGAAGCGGATCTGGTAAAACCTGATTTATTGGATGATTTAATCAAGGAAAACGAGGAGTTGTTTAAAATTATCGTTAGCTCGATTAATACCATGAAGAAAAAAATAAATGCAAAAGGACGGGGAAAGAACAAATAACCTGTCGTAGAGTATTAGTTAGGCATTGAACAACCTGAAGTTAGAAGCTTTATAATAAGTAGATAGTAAATTGTAAATATTTAAATTGTAAATTCAAATGCTTTATTACGAAATAGGTTCTCCAACGCACGATTTAACGGCAGCCGACCTGGAAACAGGTCTGTTCAAAGCGCTGGAGTATTTTAAAGATGCCAACAAAGTGTTGGCAGTTCCACCCGATTACACGCGCTTACCAAGTCGTTCTGGCGAACTGACCGAATTGACCTGGAAATTTTTTGGGGATCGGCTAACGGATGTATTGCCTGCCCTGGGAACACATACGCCCATGACCGATGATCAAATTGCACACATGTTTGGTGCATTACCAAAATCACTGATCCGCGAGCACGACTGGCGGAATGATGTCGTCACAGTTGGCGAGGTTCCTGCCGAATTTGTCAAAGAAGTATCAGAAGGTGCGGTTGATTTCCCTTGGCCGGCACAGCTCAACAAATTGATTCTGAACGGCAATTTTGACTTGATTTTATCCATTGGACAAGTTGTTCCTCATGAAGTTGTAGGAATGGCCAACTACAATAAAAACATCTTTGTAGGAACCGGCGGTGTTGAAGGAATCAACAAAAGTCACTTTGTAGGCGCTGCTTACGGCATGGAACGTATGATGGGACACGCCGACACACCTGTACGACGCATCTTCAACTATGCATCCGAAAACTTCACGCAGGATCTGCCAATCTTGTATGTGCAAACCGTTGTTGGCTTGGATAAAACGGATGGTAAAGTGAAATGTCGTGGACTATTTATTGGTGACGACTACGAAGTATTCGATAAAGCCGCGAAACTGTCTTTAGAGGTCAATTTCGAAATGCTGGACAAACCGTTGAAAAAAGTAATTGTTTGGCTCGATCCAACGGAATTTAAATCGACTTGGTTGGGAAATAAATCGGTTTATCGAACACGCATGGCTATTGACGATGGTGGTGAACTAATCGTGCTTGCCCCTGCCTTGAAAGAGTTTGGCGAAGACAAGGAAATAGACCGCCTGATTCGGAAATACGGTTACTTCGGAACGCCTGCAACCTTGAAAGCCTGTGATGAAAATGAGGAACTGCGAAACAACTTAAGTGCTGCTGCTCACTTAATTCACGGCTCATCAGAAGGTCGTTTTAGCATTACTTATTGTCCGGGACAGGATTCCCACAATCTCTCGAAAGAGGAAATTGAGAGTGTGGGATTCAAGTACGGCGATATTCTTGAAGTGATGAAAAAATACGATCCAACGAAACTGAAAGATGGCTACAACACAGTCGATGGCGAAGAGATTTTCTACATCTCCAACCCAGCCATTGGATTGTGGGCTTTCAAAGATCGATTCAAGTACTAGATACTGGACACTGGATCGTTGATTCTTGATATTCGATAAAAGATGCTCGATTTCATGGACTAAAATCCGAAACTCGAAACCACAAACTCGAAACTGTTTTATGAAACTCGAAGAAGTCAGATGGGGAATTGTTGGCTGTGGCGATGTCACCGAAGTTAAAAACGGTCCCCCTCTCTACAAAACCGGACATTCAAAATTAGTGGCTGTAATGCGCCGAAATGGCGAACTGGCAGCCGACTTTGCCAAACGCCATGGCGTACCAAAATGGTTTGATCAAGCAGAGGATTTGATCAACGATTCGGATGTGAATGCCGTTTATGTGGCCACACCTCCGGGAACACATGCCCAATATGCTATTCAGGCGATGCGCGCTGGCAAACCAGTTTATGTTGAAAAACCCATGGCCCGCAATCATGCAGAGTGTCAGGAAATGATACGTGTTTCGAAGGAAACAGGAATGCCCTTGTTTGTCGCTTTTTATCGCCGGGCCTTACCACTGTTCCTGAAAGTTAAGGAAATCATTGACCAGGGAATTTTAGGTAAACCGCTGGTTGTGAATATCCGGTTTTATCAGCAAGCACCTAACGAACAGTTTTCCGGTGATCAGTTGCCTTGGCGGCTTCAGCCTGACGTTGCCGGAGGCGGACTTTTTTACGACCTGGCTTCACATAAATTGGATTTCCTCGA
The DNA here is from genome assembly GCA_035266925.1 of Sunxiuqinia sp. Taxonomy (GTDB): domain Bacteria; phylum Bacteroidota; class Bacteroidia; order Bacteroidales; family Prolixibacteraceae; genus Sunxiuqinia. The sequence goes on from DATFMO010000615.1 coordinate 16,282, forward strand.
TTTTGTGTTTGGGCCAGTCGCCAAAGTGAACGGGCAAGCTGCCAACTATGGCGGATTGTACCCGGCTGAAGACACGGTGAGCGCTTCATTCGAGTTTGAAAATGGCGTACTGGGAACCGGTAGCTGGTGTTTTGTGACCGATAGCGCTTCGGAAGAAGACACCATTGAAATGATCGGGACAAAAGGAAAACTTTGGTTCTCCTGCTTCAATCCGGTCAGATTAACATTGAAAACCGAACAAGGGGAAATTTCCTACGATTACGAGAGCCCGCAACACGTGGGTGGTGGTTTGATCCAACTTTTAGTGGACGATTTGCGTGGCGTTGGGAAATGCCCAAGCACAGGGATCTCCGCCGCCCGAACGAACTGGGTCATGGAAGAAATCACAAAAAACTATTATAGCTCATAAAACCACATCGAAAGATGATTACACAGCTGAATATAAACATTAATACAGATATTTAATAATCAAGAGAATAACCTAATAAGTCCTATGTGACTTTGTGGTTCAATTTTTTTGATTACAATATTCTAACTTTTAAAAACCACAATAGACACATAGTTCACATAGAATGATGGTTACACAGCTGAATATAAACATTAATACAGATATTTAATAATCAAGAGAATAACCTAATAAGTCCTATGTGACTTTGTGGTT
>DATFMO010000616.1:0-6587 GCA_035266925.1 Sunxiuqinia sp.
ATCTGCAATCGAACAAGGTGAAATATCTGGCGCCATTTGTGAGTTTAATTCACGGTGTGGATTCATTGAAATTGTTGAAGATGATTAATAAGGAAGGGCGAAAGAATGACCGGACTATTCCGTGTTTGCTTCAGTTTCATATTGCAGAAGAACAAACTAAGTTTGGCCTTGATTTACAGGAAGCAGAAGAAATTTTGACCCATCCGGCTTTTCACGATCTGGAACATGTTTCCATTGTTGGGGTGATGGGGATGGCCACTTACACGGATGATGAGAAGCAAGTCCGAAAAGAGTTTCAGATCTTAAAAAAGGTTTTTAAGCAATTGAAAGAAAAGCATTTTAGTGACTGTCCTGAATTTGCAGAGATTTCCATGGGAATGTCCGGCGATTACCAATTGGCTGTAAAGGAGGGAAGTACGATGATCCGCGTGGGAAGCAAAATATTTGGTGAGCGCGTTTACCATTGAAAAACATGAGATAACATGCGTTTTTTTGATATATTAGAATTATAAAAACACAAAAAGATGGCAAAATTAGAGACAACTTATATGGGTTTGAAATTAAAGAACCCAATTGTGGTAGCCAGTTCAGGGCTAACCAACACGGTAGATAAAATTAAGACGTTGGAAAAAGCTGGAGCAGGTGCTGTTGTGCTTAAGTCCATCTTTGAAGAACAGATAAATAGTGAAGTTAGTCACCTGATTAACAAAGATCCGCAAAATTTATATCCAGAAGCGGAAGACTATATTTGGAATTATACGCGAAATAATTCAATTACAGAACATTTGAATTTGGTAAAAGCGGCCAAAAAGGAAGTAAACATCCCAATTATCGCAAGCATCAACTGCGTTACGGACAAGGAGTGGATGATTTTTGCGAAAGACTTTGAAGAAGCTGGTGCGGACGCTATCGAATTGAACTTGTTTGTCGTTCCAACGCAACGCCAGCGGACAGGAGCCGAGATTGAGCAGTTGTATGTTGATATTTTAAAAGAAGTCAAGCAGCAAGTTGGAATTCCAGTGGCGGTTAAGATTGGGTTTTACTTTTCAAACTTGACCAATATGGTTGAAAAACTGATGGCTAATGGAGCTGCATCAGTGACCATGTTCAACCGATTTTATGAACCCGACATTAATCTTGATAAGTTGGAATTATCGGCTTCCGAAATTTTTAGTTCACCATCCGATATTCGTCGTTCTTTGCGCTGGGTTGGAATTGTTAGCGCTGCATTACCCAAAATGGAAATCGCAGCATCAACCGGCATTCACGATGGACAAGCCGTGGCCAAGCAATTGCTTGCAGGTGCACAGGTTACTCAATTGTGTTCCATTATTTATATTGAAGGAGCCCAGGTTATCAATGGCATTTTGCAGGATTTGGAAGAATTTATGAAAAAATGGAACTTCAAAACCATTGATGATTTCCGTGGCCGGTTGTCCTACGCTAAAATCGCTGATCCATTGATGTACGAACGCTCGCAATTCATGAAGTATTTCTCCAGCAGAAATTAGCCTTTGTCGGCATCATGAAAAAGACGATACTAACCTGTTCTATTTTACTCTGGGGACAATGTTTGTTTGCTCAAACTTCCGGATTACAAATTCGCGCATTAACGACTGATTCCATGAATTACTGCACCGGAACGATCAACCTTGGAGATCGGATTCGTGTCGAAGGAGCCGATATCAATGAAGGCCTCAAGGTCTCAATTTCAAATTACAAAAAGGGAGAAGATCAACTTTCGTTTGAAACCACCATCAATATCTCTGGTCAGTGGGACGAAAGTACGGGGACGCTCATCCTTTCAGGAAAGGCATCCGCTGCTGATTACCAGCAAGCGTTGAGGAATGTTACTTATACCAATCTCAGCCAGGAACCGACCAATGGGACAAGGTCAATTAGTGTTACCTTGAAAGATGTTGATTATTTGCCCTATACCGGGCATTTCTACAAATACATTAGTCAGCGTGGAATCAGTTGGACGGACGCAAAAGCAGCGGCGCAAGCAATGAATTATTATGGTTTGCAGGGGTATTTGGGGACGATTACTTCAGCCCAGGAAAATGATTTTGTATGGACGAAGATCAGGGGGGTAGGATGGATTGGCGCCAGTGATGCAGCCGTAGAAGGGGATTGGAAATGGGAAACTGGACCGGAAGCCGAAACTTTATTTTGGAAAGGTGACTTTACCGGGAATGCTGTTAACAGTGAATATTCAGATTGGAATTACGGTGAGCCTAACAACATTAATAATGAAGACTACGCCCATATCAATCAAGATCCAAATTCGAGGCAAAAGTCCTGGAATGATCTGCCAAACGCTGGGTCGGGGATCCAATACTATATTCCACAAGGATATATTGTCGAATTTGGCGGCATGCCGGGCGACCCAGCTGTTAGTTTGTTCGCCGTCATTCATCTAAATGTATGGAATATTCAGTTTGATTCAAAAGTCGATCAAACCATTTGCGAAGGGGAAAAAGTTCAATTGAATCATGAGTTTGCGGGAAACTATGAATGGTATCCTAAAACCGGACTGGATGATCCTTATCGTTCTGATCCCATAGCATCGCCGGTCGACTCCATAATTTACACAGTCATTTCAAAGAATGGATCTTGCGTTGATTCTGCACATTTTATGGTGAATGTGAAACCACGCCCGCAGCTTGAGCTGGGCAACGATGTTGATTTATGTGAAGGAGATACCGTACTGCTCAATGCGGGTACACAATCCTTTTATCAATGGAATACGGGCGATGATCAGCAGACGTTGGCTGCAGTGACAGCGGGGAAGTACGTGGTTTTGGTTGCCAATTCATACAATTGTTTTGCCCGTGATTCTGTACAAGTGGCCGTTCATTCGTATCCCCAAGTTGATCTTTCACAGCTTGAAACGCTTTTTTGCGATCAAAAAATTGGAGCAGTGCAGGTTGCGATCGACAAAGGAAAATTAACATGGCAGCCATTTGAGAATCAATTGTCTTTCGACGATTCAAACGCTGAACAAACCACGGTCAGAACTTCGGAATACGGGAATTACCATGCTTCGTTAAATGTTGTGGATGCTTATGGTTGCCAAACGTTGGATACCGTTAATTTCAGTTTTCACAAAACGCCAACTGCTGAATTCAATATTGATTCAACAACTTGTTATGGCTATTATCTGGGAGTTCATTACCTGGGTGATGGAACTGCAAATGCCCGTTATAATTGGTTTTTTGCAGACTCGATTTATGCATCAGGCATTGGCCTAACAAATTTGAATGTGAATTTGGGGTTCAATCAATCAGGAAATCGTCAGCTGGGACTGATGGTTGACGAAGGTGGATGCGAAAGTCCAGGTCAATGGAAACATATTAAGGTTACACCGAATGTTCAAATAAAAACGGATGTTGACGAAGGGTGTCAGCCATTTCCAGTCCAGTTCACAACAGAAACGACGGAACCGATTTCCAGTTTTACATGGTATTTTGGTGATGGAGACTCATTGAAGCAAAGCAATCCGTCACACACCTACCAGCTTGATGGCGTTTATGATGTCGGCCTTCGCGTGGTTTCAAATGAAGGATGCGAAAATTTCGGTTTAATGAAGAATCTAATCACGGTGCATCCGGTGCCAACAACAGAAACGTCTCTGGATCCTGATTCATGTTATTCCCACACCTTCTCGGTTCATTACACAGGCTCGGCTAATCCACAAGATATTTACCACTGGGACTTCTCCCAGATCGGTGCGCAGGAGGTTGTCAGTGATCCCGGAACTGGACCGGGGCCATTTGACGTGAGTTTGAAAAATCAACCCACAGCTTCAATCGGACTGCAAATTACCTCGGAATATGGCTGCGAAAGTGAATCGAAAACATTTTCATTTAAACGGAAACCCTGGTTTCAGTTGGTCAGTGATGTCGATGAAGGCTGTCCGCCGTTGGATGTGCAGCTTTCGGCACTACAGAGCGATTCAGTTGATAATCTTTCGTATTTGTGGCAATTTGGTTCGGAAGAAACTTTTCAAGACGGAGCAGAGCAGCTGGTTCATCGATTTAACACGCCTGACCATAACTATTTGGTTGCAGCCATTGGAAAGTCATCAATCACCGGATGTTCGGATACGGTTTCTTTAGCTTTACCAATAAAGGTGTTTCCCAAGCCAATTGCCAAATTTCGAGCTGTGCCTGATCGGGTAACCATTGTTGATCCACAATTTAGCTTTCAAAATGGGAGTGTTGGAGCCCAAAATTACAGCTGGGATTTTGGTGACAGTATCGGATATTCAAGCGAGAAAGAACCCATTTATCAATATAAGAAGATGGGCTGGTATAATGTGAAATTGACTGCAGAAAATTCGCTTTCGTGCACTGATACAGCTACTCATCGTGTGTTGGTTGCTTTCGATAAAATCTTTCCGCCCAATGCGTTCAATCCCAATAGTTCAATTCCAAAAAACAAAACTTTCCTGCTGGCGCCCATAGGAATAGCCAAAGATGGCTACCTCATGCAAATTTACAATCGATGGGGAGAGCGAATTTTTGAAGCCAAAGACGATTTTATTCCCTGGGATGGAAAGATGGCCAATGGTCAACCCGCCCCGGCCGGAGTGTACACCTGGGTAATTGGCTACATTGACTTTGCTGGTGAAAAACACAACCAATCCGGGAAAGTAACTTTAATATACTAAAGCGAAGGAATCATTAACGCCTTTCGGTCGTGCGTAGTTTTCCCAAGGAAAAGAGAGAGGGAAATCTCATGGGAACCAGTGGAGTAATTTGCAAGCTTTGAAAGTGTGTAGTCAAAGCTGTATCCAATTTTAAAACTTTTTCGCATGACACCCAGCATGATCATTACAGCATCGGGTTGAATCCCCAGATTTTGACGATACCAGATGCCTCCGGCTAACGATTTTTCAAGCATGTACATGCCGAAATTAATTTGCTTGAATGAACCCTGCTGTTGATAAATAATATTGGGAGACAAGGTGAATTCTTTCGATAGTAATCCACGGTGCAGCCGATGTGTTCGGGAACCTGCATGAATAGTTAATCTCATTGGGCGTTTCCCTTTTTGATCCCCTACAAAAATTGACTCATCAGGTTGTGACAAATGCATAAGGCTGATGCCGAAGAAAAAGGCATCGTATTGGCCTAGTGCTCCGAGGCCAAAATCCGGGTAAACGAGGCTTTCATTTTCCGGTTGTTCCAATGAAATGGAAGTTGTTTCACCGGTTATCTGGTCAATCATATCCGGGAAAATAAGGTTCCCGTAATCCAGCTTTTTATAGACTATTCCAGCCTGCAGGCCGGCATCCATAAAAAAACGATCGTCGATTTTGATGTGATGGGCATAAAATCCGTAGGCAGATGAAGTTTCCACAAGACCATTGGATTCTACATTGTTCTGAATTTGAAATCCAAAACCACCACTCAATTTTGAAGAATAACGATCAAAAGAAACACTGTAATTGACGAAGGTATTTCCCTTTTGTGGCCACTGATTACGATAGTTCATGACAAGCCGCGTTTGGCTGGATGTTCCTGTAAAACCTGGATTAAGATAAAGTGGATTGGCGTAAAACTGCGAATATTCGGCATCTTGTCCAGAGGTCACAATACAGTAACCCAACAATAGGATGAGCAAAAGAACCTTTTTCACAAGTTAGTCAATTTTGAAATTCGGGATCAAGTAAAATTACTATTTATGTTGAGAAAGGAAATGGCGAGTTCTGTAATCCTGTCAAACAACAGAAAAATGATTGTAGCCTATAAGTTTCTGATTAAGCCGGGAACCGGAATTCCATAACGTTTCAGTTCCGGGAAAATCACACTCAATGTGATGTTGTACATGGGTTTGATAAATGCCCCATTTTTATTTAAAATTGAACCCAGGTAGTGCAGTTTGAAATAGTTGAAGTCGTATCCCAGATTGATGGAAAAACGAGCGTTGTTGGTATTTAAGTTAGGCAAGTAGCCAATGCCGGCTTCAAAACGTTTTCGTTGAACTGAAAGCTCAGTGAAAAGTTGCGTCGTCTTGTTTCCTAAATCCAGCACAAAGCGAGGTCTGATCAAGTAGTCACGCGAGAGCAAGCCTCGATAGTAGTAATCAAAAATTTTCTCCGCGTGGATCATTATTCTGTAGTCATTAACCTCGTAATGAGTTGAGTCTGGATTCATGTAGACCTGGGTTTTGGCATACGATCGCATTGCTTCAGCCGAAAAACCAATGGTCCCATTGTAATCAGAAAATAAGGCACCGACTTTTCCCCTCATGACGGTCATTCGGACAAGCGTTTCACCGGGTGGCAAAACATCACCTGATGACATAGCGATTCGATCGACATAGAATTGGCTGTAACTTTTCATGGGCTGGATAAAGCCAAATGAGAAGGAGGGAATCAGAAATTTTTTGTTTCCACGGGGAATGTATTTAGAGATCATCACCGACAAAAACGGAGACATCAGATTGCTCTCAGAATCCATAATCAGTCCGGCAACATAACCCAATCCCAAAGCGTGTTTTTTGTTATAGAAATCATGACTGATAAATTGCAGAAATGCATTGCTACTATCACGGTGTGTACTTTGCAACGAGGCATA
>DATFMO010000617.1:0-6535 GCA_035266925.1 Sunxiuqinia sp.
ACTTACATGGAATACCACTTACCTGAATACTCAAGGTGTGCTTATGGTTGATAAAGCAACAGGAATTGATGAAACAGTAACAGCATCATCAAACCAGGTATTTCCAAATCCGGTTAAGAATGAACTTTTCATACAAACAAGTGGAACGACGAATAATCCACATATTAAGCTATTCAGTATCCAGGGAAAAGAAATCCAAATTGACGCTGTTCAGGTGTCTGCAACAAAGTGGGCGGTTAACACCTCCCATTTGCAGCAAGGACAATACATCGTTTCATTCTTGGATAATAAACAAGTGAGACAATCCAAAGTGATTGTGAAAGTGAAATAGCAAGATTTATAAATAAGCAAAAAAAGACGAGCACCAAAGTGTTCGTCTTTTTTGTGGAGAATATCGGAATCGAACCGATGACCTCTTGACTGCCAGTCAAACGCTCTAGCCAACTGAGCTAATCCCCCAATAAGTCGTTGGCAACTTTCTCAATCAAAAATGGGATTAGCGAAGTTGCCTGTCCCGATAGCTATCGGGAAGCTAATCCCCCATCATTTTTGCACCGCAAATATAATAATATTTTCAAAACACAACACCGAAACTTCTTTTGGTTTGATTTTTGTATTTCTTCCTCTTGAAAGCCAACCAATAAGAAAACAATTAAATCAATCATTATGGAACAAAAGAAAACCCCAAAGGCTGATTTAGAAAATAAGCGGTCAATTTTTCTCAGCACTGGTCTGGTGCTTGCATTAAGTTTTGTACTCTTTGCTTTCAGTTGGGAAACTCCGGCTGAAAAAGTTAATGAATTTGACGATGTAAACTGGGATGCTCCGGAAGATATCATCATTCCGTTGACTTCTACTGAAAAGAAAAAGATCATGCCACCGGTCAAGCTTGTGCCGGAAATCAAACTGGTAGATGACGACACCGAATTTGACGAACCCGACCTGGATGTGTTCGACACAGAAATCACCAACGAAGGAATCAAAGTAAACAAGATGGTCGGCGACCGGGACAAGGAAAATATCGATGACGAAAAAGTGTATCTCTCAGTCCCTGAAATGCCCGAATTTCCCGGAGGTAAAAAGGCTTTACTTCATTTCATTGCTACCTCGATCGACTACCCCGTGGTGGCCGTTGAAAACGGGATTCATGGCACCGTTTACGTTAGTTTTGTGGTCAATAACGATGGGATGGTAAGCAATGTCGCGGTCGTAAGAGGGGTTGATCCGGCACTGAACCACGAAGCACTGCGAGTTGTTAATAGTTTACCGAGGTGGAAACCAGGAAGACAGTCTGGGAAGGCGGTTCGTGTTGCTTTTACAGTGCCCATCAAGTTTGTTTTACAATAACATTTGAGCCGACAAAGAGCCATCAATAATTTACTATTTCAGCTCTTGCTTTTGAAGATTATTTTTTATCTTTACCCCTCAAAACTGGAAAATATTGTTCTTAGAACATAAACGAATTTTCAAAACTGAATTATGGAACTAAAGAAATCACCAAAAGCTGATCTTGAGAACAAAAGAAATACTTTTGTTCTTGTAGGGTTAGTACTTGCTCTTGGTCTTTGCTTGCTAGCTTTTGAATGGACTTCAAAAGCTGAACAAGCTAGCTCCCTAGGGAAAGTGGCTGAGCAGGACGTTGAAGACGAAATCATTCCAATTACCCGTCAGGAAGAAGTAAAACCACCACCACCACCACCACCACCAAAAGTAGTAGAGGTGTTGAATATTGTGGACGATGACACTAAAATTGACGACGAACTTGAAATTGAAGATACAGAAGCAGATGATAACACAGCAATTGATGTAGCTCCTGTAATTCAGGATAAAGAAGAAGCTTCAAGTGACAGTCAGGTATTCTTTATTGTAGAAGATATGCCTGAGTTTCCAGGAGGTGAATTGGCGCTGCGTAAATTTATTGCTAACGCTATTAAGTATCCTGTAATTGCACAGGAAAATGGAATCCAGGGGAAAGTATATGTAAACTTCGTGGTGAATAAAGACGGAAGTGTAACTGACGCAAAAATTGCTCGTGGTGTTGACCCTTCTTTGGACAAAGAAGCGCTGCGTGTGATTAACAGTCTTCCAAAATGGAAACCTGGAAAACAAAGGGGTAAACCAGTAAGAGTATCTTACACGGTGCCTATCAACTTTGTATTACAATAAAGAACTTTTATCGAGAAAAATTCCTGGTTCCGCTTTTTCGGGACCAGGTTTTTTTATGGAATGAACTTTTATAAATGATTGAAACCGCTAAAATACAGGAAACAGCCATCCTGGTTGGATTAGTCAACCAGGAACAAGACGAACGACAGGCAAAAGAATATTTAGATGAATTGGAATTTTTAGCGGACACCGCAGGTGCCCAGGTTGAAAAGCAATTCTTCCAGCGACTTGATGTGCCCAATCCAGCCACATTTGTTGGGTCAGGCAAATTGGTGGAGATTCAGAACTATGTCAAAATCCATGAAATTGACACCGTCATTTTTGACGACGAGCTCAGCCCAACGCAGCTCAGGAACATTGAACGTGCACTGAACTGTAAAGTGCTCGACCGGACCAACCTAATCCTGGATATTTTTGCCAAGCGAGCAAAAACCGCTCACGCAAAGACACAGGTTGAGCTGGCCCAGTATCAATACATGTTACCACGACTGACGCGAATGTGGACTCACCTGGAACGTCAGCGAGGTGGTATCGGGATGCGTGGTCCGGGGGAAACACAGATCGAGACTGACCGTCGTATTATTTTGGATAAAATTGCCCGGCTGAAAGTACAACTGGAAAAGATTGATAAGCAAAAAGCCACCCAACGGAAAAATCGTGGAAAATTGGTTCGTGTGGCTTTGGTGGGTTACACCAATGTTGGTAAATCAACCATCATGAACATGTTGGCCAAATCAGAAGTGTTTGCGGAGAACAAACTTTTCGCCACACTAGATACCACCGTTCGGAAAATGGTGATTGGCAACCTGCCGTTCCTGCTGGCCGATACCGTTGGTTTCATTCGCAAATTACCCCACGGATTGGTGGAATCATTCAAATCCACCCTTGACGAGGTTCGTGAAGCAGATGTTCTGGTTCACGTAGTCGACATTTCACACGCTGGTTTTGAGGAACAGATTGACACGGTCAATGAAACGCTTTCGGAAATCAAAGCTGGAGAAAAGCCTACGATTTATGTGTTCAACAAAATTGATGCATTTGAGTACGTGAAGAAAGACGAGGACGATTTAACTCCAAGAACCAAAGAAAATCTGTCGTTGGACGAACTGAAAAACAGTTGGATGGGACGAAAAAATACGCCTTCGCTTTTTATTTCAGCAAAAGAAAAAGAAAATGTGGACGAATTTAAGAAGGTCTTGTACGAAGAAGTAAAAAAGATCCACGTGACCCGATTCCCATACAACGACTTTTTGTACGACATGGATTGGACCAAACCACAAGAGTAAAAGTTCAAATGCACCATAAAAAACCCGGTCATCATCGATGAACCGGGTTTTCTGTATCTTTTTGAGTAATTACTATTTCACCTCACCGTTGGCAATCAACCATTCAGCAATTTGAACAGCATTGAGGGCTGCACCCTTTTTGATTTGATCTCCGACACACCAGAAAGTGATTCCTTTTGGATTGGTCAAATCTTTGCGCAAACGACCAACATAAACGTCATCTTTTCCCGCAACAAACAATGGCATTGGGTATTCCTTGTTTTGTGGATTGTCAATTACGGTCAATCCTTCAAATTTACTCATGGCCTCACGAACCTGCTCAACGCTTAATTCATCTTCCGTTTCCAGCCAAATCGCTTCAGAGTGTGAACGAGCGACAGGTACACGCACGCAGGTGGCACTCACTTCAGTATTGGTGTGCAAAATTTTCTTGGTCTCCCAGTTCATTTTCATTTCCTCTTTGGAATAGTCATTGTCCAGGAAAACATCGATATGAGGAATGACATTCATTGCCAACTGGTATTGGAACTTTTCAATGGTTGGTTCTTCACCGTTAGCGACCTCTTTCGTCTGCTGCTCCAATTCTGCAATCCCCTGGGCACCTGCACCACTCGCAGCCTGGTAAGTAGCCACCTGAACTTTGGTGATTTTTGACAAATCCTCGATTGGTTTCAGGGCAACCACCATCTGGATGGTTGAACAGTTTGGATTGGCAATAATATTGCGTGGACGAACTTTTGAATCTTCCGGGTTCACTTCAGGAACAACCAATGGCACATCGTCGTCGTAACGAAATGCGCTGGAGTTATCAATCATGATTGCCCCGTATTTTGTGATGGTTGATGCGAATTCCTTGGAGATGGAACCACCTGCTGAGGTCAAAGCGATGTCAATATCTTTAAAATCGTCATTGTGCTTCAATTCCTTCACAGTCAGTTTTTTGCCTTTGAATTCATACTCTTTTCCGGCACTTCTGGCCGATCCAAATAAAACTAACTCATCGAGCGGGAAGTTCCTTTCGGCTAGTACTTTCAAAAATTCCTGGCCTACAGCCCCACTTGCACCAACTACTGCAACTTTCATAATTTAAATTCTTTTGTTAATTTCAATACGATTTTTCAGGCTTCAGTTTGAAGCATAAAGTCCGCAAAATTAGTAGTTTGCTTTTAATTTTTCACACCATGAGACCCCTAAATCGGTTTTTTCTATTTTTGCTTTTCATTTTCTTAACAATCAACACGTTCGGAAAGATCATTTGGGAAGAAAAGTTTGCCGTTCCTGAAAAAGGCGTATGGGGTGATTCGGATGGTCAATCGGTTCATATCGACCTATCAACGATTGAGCAGTGGTCCATTAATTATGATTCTTGTCATTTTGCTGAAGCTGATGACTACGTGAAGACAGTGTCCACGTCTGGTGGCCGTTTTGAAGCCCGGGATTGCGATGGCGATGCAATTTGGTCTTCAAGATGGATTGACATTCGTCGGTATCAACAAGTGAATTGTGAACTCACAGCTCGTGAAACAGGGAGTGGAACAAAACCAGAGAAAAAATACCTGAAAGCCTATTTTCAAGTGGGCAACCAGGAACCTAAGCCGTTTGAAAGCAATGGAATTAATGAAGGAAACTGGAGTGTGGTTACAGCAAGTCAACCCAAAGTTAATGGTGATTCTTTGCGGATTGTGGTACACATGAACAGCAGTTATGCCAACGACAAAGTTATTTTAGACGACATTCGGGTATGGACTGATCAACCTGAAATAGTGGATAAAAGTCAGTTGGCTGAAGTTGGCGATGTGCTCATTAATGAGGTGCTTTTTGATCCCTACCCCGGCGGTACCGACTTTGTTGAGTTGTACAACCGTTCGGAAAAATCCATTCGGCTGGATCATTTGCATCTCGCCAATCGTGATGAAAATGCCGATCTGAAAACCATCGTTCCTATTACATCCAATGAACTGCTTTTCAAACCCAAAAGCTACCTTGTTTTATGTGAAGATGCCGAAAAAGTCTTGGTTTTTTACGACACATCGTGCCCTGACTGCTTCATGGATGTGGATGATCTCCCGGCCTACAATAACAATTCGGGAGACGTTGTTTTGCTTGACGATTCCATGGACGTGATTGATGAAATGCGCTATTCATCAAAAATGCACGATCCGTTGTTGGTCGATGATGAAGGAGTTTCTTTGGAGCGTATTTCGTTTAACGATCCGGCACTTGATCCGGCGAACTGGGCATCGGCCAGAGGTTCAGCGCATTTTGCCACTCCCGGGGACCAGAATTCGATGGCGGGCACAAAAGTGCAAGAGTATAATATGGTAACCATAGCACCCAAAAGCATTTCACCAAACGGTGATGGCTACCACGATTATTTGAGTATCAGCTATCAATTTACAAAACCAAATTACGTTGCCAACCTGAAAATATTTGACGCTCATGGAGCTCCAGTCTGCGACCTGGTAAAAAATGAGCGAACGGGCACAACCGGGGAATGGATTTGGACAGGCAAACAAAGCAACGGCCAACGATGCCGCCTGGGCATGTACATTGTCATGCTTGAAATTCGCGATGATCAAGGGAACACCAAACGATTTAAAAAAGCATTCTCTGTGACGGATCGTCTGCAGTAAAATTTGTAACAAACTGAAAAAAATATCAACTAATACAATAAAAAGTCCCTCATGAAACGAAGTCTCAATTATTTTGCGTGGCGGGAAGTTACCCGGTCTTCTGCTTTTGGGAAAAGCATGGCAACGACTATTATGCTTGGATTTTTGGCGCTGTATTTTATCGTCAATTTTCTGGCACTGGGTTTTATGCTTCCGAAGCTGATCACCGAAAAATTTCCGAATGCATATCCAGTCAGCGTTTTCAACAGCTACCTGCTTGTTTATTTCGGGTTCGACCTCTTGATGCGGCAACTATTGCAAAGTCTGCCAACCATTAGTTTTAAACCGTTCATCATTTTGAATATCAAACGAAGTCGCATCTCCCGGTACCTGTTGATTCGCTCGGTTTTCCACTTTTTCAATTTCCTGCCCTATTTTTTGCTCATTCCACTAACGTTCACATTAGTGGCT
>DATFMO010000618.1:0-6575 GCA_035266925.1 Sunxiuqinia sp.
TGTCCTTGAGTGAGCAGCACCACGTCGTTGTTATCTGACGCATTGATCCGGTAAAGTTTTCCATCGAAGGTATCGGCAACCATCCATTTGCCATCGGCTGTGGCGTTGCAGTGCCAATAGCCGCCCCAATCGGCTGTTGTCTGTCCATGAAACGTTAATTTGTCATTTCGCAGGTTCAAAGAGAACAAACCCGTTTGATTTTTCTTTAAGCGATCCAGATGCCCCATTAAATGAAAAAGGATTTCGTCCGGTCCCATAAATACTTCGTGGGTCACCCAGTCGTCGTCGCGCTCATTGTAAACCGGTCGATTGCTGACTTTCCCATTGTCATCCACGGTCATGTACCAAATGCGCTGGGGCGAATCGCCTCCCGTTTCCCAGCAGTACATGACCTGGCCAGTTCGATATGGATTGGCTTGAATATGCCCAATGCGGAATGGTACTTCCAGCAACCTGGTTGTTTTACCACTTATAAAATCGACGCTATAAATAGCTGACAAATCCTTGGCCAGCCGGCTTGAAAAATAAATCCGGTTTTCTTTGGCATCCAGCGCCAGGCCTGTTGGCTGAATGGTATCGGGAACCGTTGCTAAAATGGTTTCATAATCTTCCGGCTTGCCAACCTTGTCCTGTTCACTGTCGCTCAAAAGCCGCCCCAAATCAATCTGAATCAACTGATTGCCATGCATCATAAATGCGTCGTTTTTATGCCAGCCCAAATGGAGGTCACGCCCCCGCTTTCCGGTTGTAATTTGGACAATTTCGAAATTATCCATGGAAACGGCATAATACTGCACATCATGTTCACCGCGTGTTGAAGTCCGATCGGAAGTGAAAACAATGTATTTGCCATCGGCTGTCCATTGCGGATGCGTTTGGTACATTTTCACATTTTTGTGGCGGGAAGTCGTCAGCGCATTGATCGTCACACCTGTCACCCGGTCTTTAAAGGTGAAATTTTCGGCAGGGAAGCGCTGGCCAAAGATGTCTTCGCCATCCATATCGAACGTTTTATAGACATTTGCCCGCGAGGAATAATCGACGCCTTCAACGACCTGTGAAAAACTTTTTGTAAGTAGAAATAATGAAAGAATGGTAACTAATAAGATTTTGATCGCTCCAATTCGAATCAAAAATAAATCATCCGAAAAAGGAACACAAAGAACAGTTGTCTTTTTCATGTTATGTTGGTTTAGTGTTAGGTTGAATCAGCAATTGCGTTAAAGCAATTTCTTCTCTGGTAAAAAGAAGCAATTAAAAGTACAAACAAATATCAAAAACAAGAAACAGCCCGAAATTAACGGTCTTTCGGGCTGTTTGCTATACTGTTCAGGATTAATATCCTGGGTTTTGTTGCAGTTTATTATTCGAGTCGATAGCTCGTTTAGGTATTGGGAAAAGGTTCCAGTGGTCGTCGGATGAGGCTTCTTTGAACTCCCAGGCATCGTTGAATTTTCCGAAACGGACCAAGTCGTTCCTCCGCTTCATTTCGAATGTCAGCTCACGGCCCCGTTCTTCAAACACATCATTCAACGTCAATGAAGTCAATGGCGTAGCATGGCTTCTTTCCCTGATTTGGTTCACCAGTGGTAAAGCAGCACTCATTTCGCCTTTGCGAGCCAATGCTTCAGCTTTCATCAAAATAACACCAGCCAAGCGGAAAAAGGCAATGTCATTACCGGCGTTACCACCGTTCGTATTCGGATCGAGTCCCCATTTCAACCACTTGATACCAGCATTCATCGGTTGATTTCGAATACCCGTTGCATTAATAATCACATAAGGAACCGGTCCCTCGGTCGATGTTGCAGGATCATATAATTGCGAATTACCGTCGGGAACAATTTTCTCAACCATGACCGTGTCACCATTCCTTGGATCAATCAGTGGCCCAGGCATCATAAACATTTTGAAACGATCATCCTGCGCTTCATATAAAGCAGCTACGGAGGGTCGTGTCCCAAAACCATCCTGTGGCGTGTATGGTAAACCAAACAACCCACCACCGATACCTGGCATTACTTTTTGCACAATTGGGTGACCAATTCCACCAGTCACATCCGGCGTGTAAACACCACCCCAAATCATCTCTTTATTGCCTTCGTTATTATAAACAAAGTTATCCGCATAATTATCAAGCAACTCGAATGCTCCAGAGTTGATGACTTTATCCGTGTAGGTGATCACATCGTCCCAATGTGCTGTTCCAGTGTACACTTCGGCATTCAGGTAAACCATGGCCAACAAACTGTACACCGCTTCTTTTGTCAACCGACCGTAATACTCATCACCCACATCATTTTGTGAAGGCAGATCAACAACAGCCTCAGTCAGTTCTTTTATAACAAAGTCGAAAACTTCAGTTCGTGTATTTTGATCCGGCAAATTGTTTGGATCAACCTTTGGCAACGTGAAAATAGGTACGTTTCCATATAAATCCATCAGGTAGAAATAGGCATAAGCGCGCAGCGCACGCAGCTCAGCTTTTGCACCAACAACATTGTCCAATCCAGAGGCATCCAATGAGGCGATAAGTGCATTGGCTTGTCCTACAGTTGTAAACAAGGTATTCCACATGCTCCAGAGATAACCATGACTTGCATCCCACTTATGTTCTGCCAATTGTTCAAAAGAGCTATTAGCCCACCATCCTTGAATTTTACCATGCACAACTACCTGGTCTGTACAACATTCCAATACACGATAAGGAGCTCCAAATGTTGGGATACTGGCAAAGTTCCGATAAGCTCCTGACAACGATGAAAGCACTTGCTGATCATTCGAATAAAAGCTGTCTGGCGTGTAAATTGAATAGACACCTTCCTCAAGCGAACAATTGGAGAACAAAAGCAGCAAGAAGGAGATACCCAGAATCAATTTTTTATTTAATTGTTTTAAATATTTCATAATCTTAAATTTTAATCGTTAATCTTCCTTCTGTTTAAAATGCCAAACTTGCTCCAAGCATAAAAATACGAGGTCTGGGATACGACAAATAGTCAATACCAATTGGAGCAACACCACCACGATTTGTGTTGGTACGTACTTCTGGATCAAAACCGGAATAATTTGTGATTACGAATAGGTTCTGTCCGGTCAGGTAAACCCGGGCTTTTGATAAGAATGAAATATGATTTGTATTGAAGGTGTAACCAACATTCATATTATCCAATCGCAGGTAACTTGCATTTTCAATCCATCTTGATGAAAACTGTGAAATCTGACTCCTGCTCATTCCCAAATCAAGAGCAGACTGAAGAATATTTACACCAGGTGTCGCATTGACGTAAGAGAATTCAGCTGCTGTATTATTGTATACATCGTTTCCGACAACACCTCTCAAATTAATGGACAAATCGAAATTTTTCCAGAAGAAGTTGTTGGTAATTCCGTAGGTAAAATCCGGATTCGCATTTCCAATCACAACCAGATCAGCAACACCATCGCCATCAGCATCCTGGTATGTTTCCATGCCATCAGCGTCAAGCCCAGTGTATTTGCGACCATAGAAAGTACCCAATGCTTCTCCTGGCTTGATGATCTGTGTTGAAGTTCCATTACTTACAACGCCGGATGTCGCATTGACTAAAATTTCATCGCGTGAGAAATTATCGTTTGATAGCGTAATCACTTCATTTTTGTTGGTTGAGAAATTGATGCTTGCATTCCATTGGAAATCATTCTGGCGGATAATCTTTCCATCCAATGACAATTCAAATCCATTGTTTTCTACTTCACCAACATTCGCCCATTGACTTTGAACAACAGAAGGAGAGGCGGTTGAAAATTCCAACAAAAGGTCAGTCGTATGCTTTTTATAGACATCCAACGACCCCGTTAAACGCTGATCCCACAATCCAAAATCAATTCCGACATTGGACTGAGCTGTCGTCTCCCATTTCAGGTCGGGGTTGGGGTAATTGCTTGGCAAAACACTTGGAATAGCGGTTCCACCCAACACATACACGTTCGATCCGGAAATTGATAATTGCTCCCGGAACAAGTCATTTGGTATTTCCTGGTTACCAGTTACACCATATCCCAGACGCACTTTCATATTACTGATCCTGGAACTATTAAAGAACGGCTCGTCAGACAATTTCCAGGCAAAAGCACCGGATGGGAACAAACCATATTGGTTGTTGCCACCAAAACGACTGGAACCATCACGTCGCAGGGTGAACGTAAACAAATAACGATCATAAAGCTTATAATTCAACCGGGCGTACATGGATGCCAAACGGTTAGCCGACTTGTATGAGGTATTTGAAATCATGCTACCCGATTGCATCAAATTCCATTTCACTGAGGTGGACACAAATTGATTTGCTGCGGAAAATGTGTTCTCAGTGACAAAGCGCTGGAAAGAGTAACCGGCAAGAGCTGTCAAACTGCTGTTTTCAGAGAAATCTTTGTTGAATGTCAAAGTTGTTTCAATCAAATTACTTGAATTTTGCAGTTTGCTGATTGAAGCCCGTCCGTTCTCTGCCTCACCGATTGGATGAGTTGCAGGAACAGAGGTATAACGGTTAATAATTTGATCGTCGTGACCAAGGTTCACTTTAACTTTCAGTTCTTTAATAATTTCAAACTCTGCGCTCGCATTTCCCAGAAACAAATTCGTATTGCGTTGATCATCAATCTCAGTAGCCCAGGAAAGCGGGTTGACACGCAATTCTCCAATTTGATAATAACTTCCATCAGCATTATAAACAGGAAGTGTTGGCGCCCAGCGAATGGCATCTTTTAAAATGTTACCACCTTCGTTCCCAATATTGGAAGAAATGGGTGTCAGGTCATCAAATATTTTCCCATAAGTCATATTGATGTCAACTTTTAATTTACCGTCCATTCCTGTTTGGCTTGCATTCAGGCGGGCTGTATATTTTTTAATTGAAGACGACTCAATAATACCTTGTTGAGAATTGTAACCTAAGGAGGCCCGGTAATTGCTTGTTTTCGAACCTCCGCCAAATGAAAGGTTGTGGTTTTGACTTAAGCCTGTACGGAAAATCACATCCTGCCAGTTCGTGTTAGCACCTTCGTCAGGAAATGGTAAATTATTACTTTGGGCATAATTGCGGTATTGATCAGCTGATAAAACATCTAATTGTTTGCGGATTGCTGATGCACCAACATAGGTATCATAAGTAATCGCATCGCCAAAGTTTTTACTTTTCGTTGTGATAATGATTACCCCATTTGCTCCCCTTGATCCATAAATGGCCGTTGCAGAAGCATCTTTCAAAACTTCAATTGACTCGATATCAGAGGGATTAATAGCATTTAATGGGTTGGAACCTTCTGAAGAAAATGGAGAGGTACTCGACTCCCCGGCAACATTGACATATTTGTTGGCTGAGCTGAATTGTAATGGAACGCCATCAACCACATACAATGGATCATTACCGGCTGAAACCGAGCTGGATCCACGAATACGAACTGTAGATGCAGAACCGGGTTGTCCACTATTTTGAATAATGTTAACACCAGCAACTTTTCCCTGCATCAATTGTTCAGGGGCAACAGTCAATCCAAGGTTAAAATCTTTCGAACTAATGGAAGAAATAGAACCGGTAACATCGGCTCTTCTTACACTTCCATAACCAATAGCGACAACTTCATTCAATCCAATGGTTTCTTCCTGCATGACAACATTCACCGTATTTTGTCCGGTGAGGGCCACTTCTTGCTTCTTCATTCCTACGAATGAATAAACCAGGATTGCATTAGTGGGAACATCAGACAGGACATAGTTTCCATCAACATCTGTAATCGTACCGTTGGTCGTACCTTTGACAACCACAGTCACCCCGGGAATGGGTTCCCTGCTTTCATTCGTAACTGTGCCACTTATTTGTTTTGTCTGCTTCATGGATGAGGAAAATCCGTTTTCATCCTTGTTGAATAAAGCCACTTGTCGGCCGACAATTTTATAACCGATGTTTGTTCCTTTCAGAATTTCATTCAAAACCGATTCAATGTCCATGTCGCGGCTAGTGATGGACACTTTTTTGTCCGTATTGATATTACCAGAATAAAAGAAACGGTAGACACTCTGATCTTCGATTGTTTTCAGCACATTTTCGATGGATTCATTCTGAACCATCAGAGATAGTTTAGTGGTTTTTGTTTGCGAGTAAGTTCCTGTGGCAAAAGCCGAAAGAACCGAAAAGCATAAAAGAAAAACACTTAGCTTCATAATCATAAGAAGTTTAAAGAAGAATTTCCCCAAACGAGGTTTCTCCAGTACATTTTTTTTCATAAGTTTGAATTGTTAAGATTAATAATTTTAAAAAATTATTTTTCACCGGTGGGGAGGTTCGCGGCTTCCCCACTTTTATTTCCGCATTTCGGAATGGCTTTAAAGAGATTGTATTCTTACATAGGCATTCACTTTTAAAAACTACTATTATTCGTTTTTATCTTTAACGATAACAAGCTTTCGCAAGTCTTTGTCGTATTCATATTGAATGGGCAAGGCCAGTTTCATGAGCTCCATCACTTCCCGAATCGACTCAAATTCAATATTAGCAGTCATCCGTTTATTCAACAGCGACTGATCATTTACGTCA
>DATFMO010000619.1:0-7089 GCA_035266925.1 Sunxiuqinia sp.
CCCTTTTTGGTCTCTTGTATAAACAATCTTCTCAATTAAAATTGTTAAACGAAAACCATTGTAAAATTATGGAAAAAAATCGTAAAAGGTTTGACCCGGGATCATTTTATCCCCAGGTCGAAAAATTTGTAAGACTTATGAAACTGACTGCGCTACTCATTATTCTGGCTTTGAGTCAGGCATTAGCCATTGACTCTTACTCTCAAACAACTCGTTTGTCGCTGGATATGACCAATTCAACAGTTAAAAGTGTGTTGAATGAGATTGAAAAAAATAGCGACTATTTCTTTTTGTACAGCAACAAGCTGATTGATGTTGACAGGAAGGTAAATATTCAGTTGAGGGACAAAAAGATCGACGAAATTCTGGACGAAATTTTCCGGGGAACGGATGTCAATTATGACATCAAAAATCGTCAGATTATTTTGAAACCTAATGGTAATAAAAACACCATGGCTGATTTTGTTGTCCAACAGCCCACGACGGCAACAGGGACCGTGGTGGATGAAAAAGGAGAACCCGTTCCTGGTGCCACTGTCGTTTTGAAAGGGACAACGCAAGGAACGGTTACTGATGTCGACGGTCATTTTTCACTTCCGGTTTCCGGTACCAACCCTGTTCTGGTGGTTTCTTTTGTTGGAATGAAAACACAAGAAGTGGCATTTACCGGACAGTCGCAAGTCAAGGTGACACTGAAATCAGAAACCATAGGCTTGAACGAGGTTGTAGCCATTGGGTATGGCTCCGTTAAAAAAGGGGATTTAACTGGGGCTGTTTCTTCGGTTGATCATCAAAAGCTGGAAAAGGCCAACAAAGTAGATGCAATTTCCGCGCTTGAGGGACAGACAGCTGGGGTTATCATACAAAGGACTGATAACAAGCCCGGCTCAGGTGGTTTTAATATCCGTATCCGTGGTGCCAGTACGATTAATTCGAACCAAACCGCTGATCAGGGGGGATACAACCCTGGACAAAACCCGCTTTTTATCGTGGATGGGATTTTTGTCGATGATATTTCATTCCTGAACCCGGCTGATATTGAAAGCATGGATATCCTGAAAGATGCCTCAGCTACTGCAATTTATGGTTCAAGAGGTAGTAATGGTGTTATTATTATTAAAACCAAGCAGGGTAGGAAAGGGCAAATGAAGATCAACTATAACAGTTATGTTGGTTTCAAACAAGCCTATCATTTGCCTCCTATGCAAGATGCAAAAGGGTATGTCAACTACGTGAAAGATGTTGCTGTTGGTAATGAGTTTGCTGCAGGTCACCTCGATTATTCCAAAGATAATGTTGTGTTGACTGACTTTTTCAGCGATGAAGAAATGCAAAACATTGCTGACGGGGTCAATACAGATTGGGTAAACCTAATCCTGAGAAACGGATTTCAGACCAACCACACGCTCAGCCTGAATGGTGGAAACGACAACACAGTTTATTCAGCCGGATTGGGCTATACAAAAGATGACGGTACCCTTGGAGGTGAAAACTTCACGAGGTACAATATCAGAGGTAGCCTATCATCAGATCTGGCGAAATGGTTAAATGTTAGCATCAGTAACTATACAACTTATGCGATCCAAAATACCGGAAGTTGGGAGGGCTTTCGAAGTGCTTACCGGCTGAAGCCGATTGGACGTCCCTACAACGCTGACGGTACTTTGCGCTTCCATCCAATTGCAAAAGAAACCCAAATCACAAACCCTTTGTTTGAGCCTTCCAACATTACAAAGGAAACAGCGTATCTGCAGTGGCTTGGCGATTTTGCTTTAAAGCTTACTCCGGTAAAAGGTTTAACACTTACCTCGAAGTTTTCACCACAGATTAAATATACACGCTATGGTGAATATCGCGGATTGCACTCGAAAAGTGTCAGTGGAAATCCTTCAAACAGAAGAGCTCAGGTGAACAATTTTAACTACATCTCTTATTCCTGGGATAATATTGCTAATTATAAATACAAAACGGGCGTACATGCGTTTGAGCTTACTGCTGTTGTGTCAAGATTTATGGAACGTACAGAGTCTTATTACAACCAGGTTAGAAACTTCACGACTGATAACTATTTGTTCCACAATTTGGGGGCAGGCTTAAGTATTAATGATGTCTCGAGTGGTTATTCGAAACAAACATTGGAATCTTATACTGGCAGGTTGAATTATAGCCTAATGGATAAATACCTGTTCACTTTCACGGGACGCTATGATGGATCATCAATACTATCCAAAGAAAACAAATGGGCATTCTTCCCATCGGCTGCCTTTGCATGGAAGATGATGGATGAAAGTTTTATGAAAGACCAGCACTTGCTTTCCAATGCAAAATTAAGGTTGAGCTATGGGCAAACAGGAAATAACGGGCAAGGAGGTGGATTAGTTCCACTGGGATCGCAATCACTTTTGGGTAGCAGTGCTACTAATTTGGGAGATTCGCCTGTATCAACAGCTTATATTACCGGTTTGGCAAACAAAAATCTTACTTGGGAGAAAACGAAAGAAGTAGATCTTGGCTTTGACTATGGGTTTTTGAATAATCGGGTGTTTGGTTCTATTGATTTATATAACCGGAAAACCACTGGAATCATATTCTTTACACCTCTTCCTTCAGTTTCTGGTTATGATGGTACATTTGATAATGTGGGCGAATCGACGAACAAAGGAATTGAAATAGGCTTAAACACTGTGAATGTTGATAAGTCAGACTTCCAGTGGACGACCAATTTCAACTTTGCAACAAATAAAAATACGATTGATAAACTCTACGGTGATCTTGATCAAATAATTTTCAACGTATCAGGAACGAATCTGATCCATAAAGTTGGAGAACCAATTGGTTCTATTTATGATTATGAGTTTGATGGCATTTGGCAGCTTGATCAAGCAGCTGAAGCTGCGAAATACAATCAATATCCGGGACAGGTAAGAGTAAAAGACTTAAACAATGACGGCAAAATTACCCCGGATAAAGATCGAAAAGTAATCGGTCAGGTGACACCCAAATGGACCGGCGGCATTACAAGTAACATGAATTATAAAAACTTCGATTTCTCATTTTTGATCAGTACAAGCCAAGGGAATATGATACAAAGTAATTTTCATGATAATACATCATTCCCTTGGGACAACGATCCATCAAGATCTTTTAATGCTTACAAAGTCGATTACTGGACGCCAACAAACCCGACAAACAAATGGTACCAGCCAGGTAACGGAGGACCTTATCAAAACGTGATTAAATACAAAGACATATCCTATACGAAAGTTGGATACATCACTGTTGGATACACGCTTCCGTCGTATGTTCTGGATAAGCTGAAAGTGGATAAATTCAGAATTTACACAACCGTGCAAAATCCGTTCATCTTTACGCCTTACGATGGATGGGATCCTGAGAATGCGGGTAGAAATTCATGGGGGGCTGCATTTATGTCGCGCACATACATGGCAGGTATTAGTTTAAGTTTTTAACAACTAATAAATAATAAAAATGAAATATATAGATTTTAAAATATTAGGAATACTCATTGTTACAGGTGTGTTGATTTCTAGTTGCAATAACTTTCTTAAGGAACAGAATTATACTTCGTTAAGTATTGAGACGGCTAAAAATGATCCACAGACTTTTGACCAACTGGTGGCTTACGTTTATGAAATATCCAGAGAAACGACCACGCACTATCAGCCTGACATGTATTACCAGTTGGAAGATTTGGGAACCGATATTGTAACAAGAGGGGGTGCAGTTACGGGCACCAGCGATCTGAATGACTATGTCAACTTGAACTCAACAAACTGGACGGTGCACGTTTATTGGGGCGACCAATACAAGATTATTGCTGCTGCCAACGTTGCGATAGAGAATGCTGATAAAATTGAAGGTCTTGATTCTAATGCCAAAGCAGTTGGAATTGGTGAAGCCAAATTCTTCAGGGCAATGGCATACTTTAACCTGGTGGAAAATTTTGGTGGAGTACCTTTGGTTTTGAATCAGGTTACAACAGCGGAAACAAATTATACACGCGAAAGCGAAGAAGCTGTTTATACCCAGATCGTAGCGGATTTAAACGATGCGTTAGCTGCAGTCCCGGAAAATCCTTCTGTATACGGACGGGTGTCCAAGGATGCTGTAAGACACCTTTTGTCAAAAGTGTTGTTAACCAGAGGCTATAAGTCATTTGCTGCCAGTTCTGATTTTACCGACGCAGCATCTTTGGCTGAAACGGTAATTGCCAACCATCCTTTGGTGCCCTCCTTTGCCAATCTGGTAAGTATCGACAACCAACGAAATTCAGAAGTTGTTTTTGCCTACTTGTTCGGCTCTAACTCTGTTAGCAGAGGATGGGGAAACTCAAAGCATATGATGTACAAGTTCCGGTTCTACGACTACCCGGGGTTATCCAGAACTGTTCAGGGGCTTGGGCCAATGCCAACTCCATTCTATTATTCTCTGTTTCAGGACAACGACCAGCGAGCTGATGCAACTTTTTCAAGAGTACTCTATGCAACGAAAGCTGACAAGACTGTTTTTGGCGGGGATACTGTAAACATTTCGATTGGAGACACGGCCATCTATTTCCCAAAAGTTGCATGGACTGACGCAAGAAAAGAATCGGTTCCGTATAAAGTAATCAATCCTGATCAATACCTGAAGAGCGACGGTATTACAACGGTTCATTATCCGATGTTTAGGAAATTCGACGATCCGTCAATCCCCTTTATACAGCCAGATCAACCGGTTCATGGTGAAAGGGACATGGTCATTATGCGGAGTGGCGAAGCTTATCTGATTGCGGCCGAAGCTTATCTGGAGGCATCCAATAGCACCAAAGCTGCCCAACTCCTGACTGAGTTACGCTCCAGAGCGGGATTAACGACACACGTAGCACCGGGCGATGTGACCTTGGATTTTATTCTGGACGAAAGGGCGCGTGAGTTAACAGGAGAAGTTAATCGTTGGATGGATTTGAAACGGACAGGAAAGTTGATCGAAAGAACGTTGGCACATAATCCACATGCAGCATTGAATCATGCACTGAATGAAACGGATTTGTTGAGGCCAATCCCACAAACTGAGATTGATAATAGCGGTGGAGCGATTACTCAAAATCCCGGATATGAGTAGAATAATAAGGTAAATTTAAATAACTCTAACGGGGTTTTGTCAGGATAGGATTTTTGACAAACCCCGTTATTTTTATATAGGAGCTAACGCTAAAATGTAGTTTTATGCAACGAATCACCTTCATCATCATTGTCCTTTTTCTGGCCGCATGTAGCCGACCTTCTGGCCAAACAGATTATGTGAGCTACATCAACCCATTGATTGGCACCGCCCCATCGACAACGATCAGCGCAATGAAACACGGAGCTGGAAAGGAAAACAATGCACAGGTGGTTCCTTTCGTAACCGAACCGTTTGGCATGACCAACTGGACACCACAAACAAAGGCAACCGAAACCAAATGTGTGGCTCCCTATTATTACACCGATTCAATCATCATCGGATTTCGGGGTAGCCATTGGCTCAGTGGATCATGTGTTCAGGATTATGGCAGTATGACCATTATGCCAATTGCTGGTGAGTTGAAATGCCAGCCCGAAATGCGTGGTTCAGCTTTTTCGCATTCGAAGGAAATAGCGACACCCTATGACTACCGCGTTCATTTGGACAAGTACAACATTGATGTGGAGATGACAGCTACGAAACGTTGCGGTTTGTTGAAGTTCACTTTTCAGAACGCTGGGGAAGCGCATATCGTGGTCGAACCAAATAGTGACGAGGGACAAGGTTTCATTCAGGTTCTTCCCGAAAAAAATGAAATCGTCGGCTACAATCCAGTACACCGGATTTATCAGGGATGGGGAGAACCCGCCGGTTTCAAAGGCTATTTTGTCGTGCATTTTGATCACGATTTTGAAGGATACGGAGTGTATCAGGACAGCACGGTTTATGATCGCGAAACCCAGTTAAGTAATGTGAGCAAATTGGGCGGCTTTGCTTCTTTTCATGTTTCAGAGAATGAAGCTATTTATGCAACGATTGGCACATCGTTTACCAGTCTGGATGAAGCCCGGAAAAACCTGGAAACCGAAACCAACGATCTTGATTTTGAAACAGCCGCGAGCAAACTGAAAGATACATGGGAGGCTGTGCTTTCTAAAATAGAAGTAGAGGGTACAAATGAACAGGACAAGGTGAAATTCTACACCGCGTTTTATCACAGCTTTTTGCATCCAAGAACATTTAACGATTGCGATGGCTCCTATGTCAGTTTTGCGGGTGGCGATGTCGTGCTCAATGCGGGTGATCAGGATTATTTTGTTGATTTCTCGATGTGGGATACCTACCGTGCCTTGCATCCGCTGTTCAACTTGTTGGTTCCGAAAACAAATTCCGCCATGATGAAAAGTTTGCTACGAAAGGCAAAAGAGGGAGGGTGGCTGCCCATCTTCCCGTGCTGGAATAGTTATACATCTGCAATGATTGGGGATCATGCCATTGCTGCTGTGGCAGATGCGTATGTAAAAGGAAATATTGACCTGTCGGACAAGGAATACGATTATTTGTTGCAAAATGCTTTTGATTCGCCTGCGACGTTTGAGGAATATAAGGAGGGAAAAGGCCGGCGGGCGCTCAAATCTTATCTGAAATACGGGTTCGTCCCTTTGGAAGACAGCGTAAAAGAATCGTTTCACAAAGGTGAGCAGGTTTCACGCACGATGGAGTATGCTTTTGATGACTTTGCTTTGAGTCAGGTCGCTCTGAAAAAAGGGGACAGCATTCAGGCAGAAATTCTTCGAAAAAGGGCTAAAAATTACAAAAATGTATACAGCCCCGCTGATTCCTGTGTGCGCGGCCGTTTTGCAGACCGCCATTTCACGGACGACTTTAACAAGTTGGTTCGCGAGCCCTACATTACCGAAGGGACTCCTTGGCAATACACTTGGTATGTGCCACAGGACATGGCCGGGCTGATGCAATTGATGGGCGGTGAGCAAGGATTCAACGACAATCTCGATCGGTTTTTTGCTGCCGGGCAGTACTGGCATGGCAATGAGCCAGGGCATCAGATCCCGTTTTTGTACA
>DATFMO010000620.1:0-8500 GCA_035266925.1 Sunxiuqinia sp.
AAACGTTTTTTGGTTTCTTCTTCATCCCAAATAGAGTTCAACAGGAATGAACCACCTTTTTTCAAGCCTTTCAATACATCATACAAGTTAATGTAAGCTGAAACATGGCAGGCAACAAAGTCAGGAGTTGTTATCAGGTAAGTTGAACGGATTGGTGTATCCCCAAAACGTAAGTGAGAACAAGTGAATCCACCTGATTTTTTCGAGTCGTATTCGAAATATCCCTGGCAAGATTTGTCGGTTGCACTACCGATAATTTTAATCGAGTTCTTGTTGGCACCAACAGTACCATCAGATCCCAAACCATAGAATTTAGCTTCGTAAATTCCTTCAGGAGAAACTTTAATTTCTTCTTTTAAAGGAAGAGATTTGAACGTTACGTCATCTTCGATACCAATAGTGAACCCGTTTTTAGGCTCTGGTAACTCAAGGTTTTCGTAAACAGATAGGATTTGAGAAGGAGTGGTATCTTTTGAACCTAATCCATAACGGCCTCCAACAATGACAGGCGCATTTTCTTTTCCGTAGAAAACATCTTTTACGTCCAGGTACAATGGTTCGCCATTTGCTCCAGGCTCTTTGCTTCGATCCAGAACAGCAATGCGTTTCACTGATTTCGGCAGAACGTTCAGGAAGTATTTAATGCTGAATGGGCGATACAGGTGTACGGAGATCAAACCAACTTTTTTGCCTTGAGTAGCCAGGTAATCGATAGATTCTTTGATGGTTTCAGTCGCTGATCCCATGGCGATGATGATGTTTTCAGCATCTTCAGCACCGTAATAAGTAAATGGGTGATATTCGCGACCAGTCAGTTTTTTAATTTCCTTCATGTAGTTTTCTACAATGTCAGGAACGGCATCGTAATATGGATTTGAAGCTTCGCGGGCCTGGAAGAAGATATCCGGGTTTTGAGCAGTGCCACGAGTCAGTGGAGTCTCGGGGTTCAATGCACGATCTCGGAATGACTGCAACGCATCATAGTCAACCAACGAACGGTAGTCTTCTTTATCCAGTACTTCAATTTTTTGAATTTCGTGGGAAGTACGGAAGCCGTCGAAGAAAGAAAGGAAAGGAACACGTGATTTTAGTGTTGCCAGGTGCGAGACACCGGCCAGGTCCATTTCTTCCTGTACAGAACCTGCAGCCAACATGGCGAATCCGGTTTGCCGGGTTGCATAAACATCGGAGTGGTCACCGAAGATTGATAATGCGTGACTGGCAACGGCACGAGCACTCACGTGGAATACTGTTGGCAACAATTCACCAGCAATTTTATACATGTTAGGGATCATCAGCAGCAATCCCTGTGATGCTGTATAGGTTGATGTTAAGGCACCTGATTGCAGGGCACCATGAACAGCACCGGAAGCACCACCTTCACTTTGCATCTCTGCCAGGCGTACCGGACGTCCAAACAAGTTTTTCATTCCTTTTGCTGCCCATTCGTCCACGTATTCAGCCATGGTTGATGATGGAGTAATTGGGTAGATACAGGCAACTTCACTGAACATGTAACTCATGTACGCAGCAGCGTAGTTACCGTCACATGTGATAAATTTTTTTTCTTTTGCCATTTTATTCAAGTTAAAATTGATTCTTAATATTCTATGTTTATAAATTCCAAATTTCAAGTTCCAGGTTCAGCAACGAGGACCAGCCAGTTGCTACCTAGTATAAAAAACCAAACAGCCAAAGTGGTATTTTATTTCCACTGCCGTCTTCAATCATGTCGGCGGCTGCATAGGTTCCTTCTTCCGGTTCTGTATATTTTCCACCAACGACAAAATGATAGTTGTCGTTCACTTTGAAGTCAGCAATATCAGAACTCTTTATCGTATGTTGATAACCCACCTGGTTATAAAAAAAGGTGGCTCGCAAATTCTTGTTATTAATATTTTCAGGATCAACCGCGTATAGGATGTTGGTGTTGTGTGCATAAACCAAGTCCGGTTTTTTCAATTGGTCCTCATCGCCATTGGCAAACAACAAGTTGATCAACCGTGCATTTTTCAAGTAACGTAAATAATTCATGATGGTGGCTCTTGAGGTTTCCACATCGTTACTGATTTTACTTACGTTTGGTGTAAAAGGCACCTGACTAATAATGATCTGGAGCAATTTTCGCAGTTTAGCCAGGTATTTCAATTCAATTTGGTTGAGGTAAGTTACATCCAGTTCCAGCGCCAGATTCACGTGCTTCAGCAAGCTTTCGCTGTAAAAAGAGCCATCATTTAAAAAATAAGGGTAGAAGCCGGTTTGCAAATACTCTTCAAAATAGGCGAGTGGTTTTATCTGCTCCGTAATCTCGTATGCAATTGCCTGGTGGTTGCTCAGGATTTCCTCCAGGCTGTAACGCCTGAAATTCATTTTTCCGAAAAAATTCAGGTATTCACGAAATGACAATCCTTCGAGGTGATAAACTTTGGCAATGTCCTTTAAATGCGGATTACCTTCAATGACCCGCAAAACAGGAGAAGCTGTGAAAATAATTTTCAGTTCGGGCAAGTTGTCGTAACAAGCTCGCAAATCTTCTGACCATTCCGGGTATTTATGGATTTGATCGAGGATCAATACGTTGCCACCTTTTTTATAAAACTCATCAGCAAAATTGAAAATTTTACGACGGGTAAAATAAAAGCTATTCAGGTTGACGTACAAGCAGGTTTTGTCGCCCAGGTATTTTTCTCTGACCAGGTCGAGCAGGAAAGTGGTTTTGCCTACTCCGCGGAATCCTTTGATACAAATCATGCGCTGAGACCAGTCAATCTCGTTGACCAATTCACGGCGAATACTCTCGCTTGATTGCTCTAAAAGTGATTGATGTATTTGTACCAGGTTTTCCACTTGCGATTTGTTTTATGCAAGCAAAAGTAAACAGCAAGTTTGAGTTTTTGCAATCTCTGGATGACAATTTTAATCGAATTATGTAATTTATAATTAGTAAAAATAAGGTGCTGAATTTCAGACAAAAAGGTCATTTTTTATCGACATTCGATAAAATCCGTTATTCATGCAGTTGCACGGCGCAATTTTATATCTTAGTCAATCTGTTTTTAAGTTTAGGAAACGCATTAACCTAATTGAACGAGATCAATATGAAAGCAAACCATTTGTTAACATTGATATTTTGCCTTCTTTTTTCCCATGCTGCTTTTTCACAAATCAGTATGGAGCGTCTTGATGACGGCATTCTATTTAAGGAAGGAAATAAAAAGATAGCTTTTTACCACAAAGATGCTTCAACGAATTTGGATCGGGGACGAACCAACTATTTTCACCCGGTTTATTTACCCGATGGAACCGTAATTACAGAAAACGCTCCGGAGGATCATTTGCATCATCGTGGAATTTTTTGGGCGTGGCACCGTGTATTGCTAAACGGGAAACAGCTGGGTGATGAGTGGATGATGGAAAATTTCATCCAGGATGTGAAAAGTGTCGAATTTCTGCGGATGCCCGGAGATATTGGTTCTTTCAAAACAACAATTGATTGGAAGTCATCTGACTACCTCGATGGGAAGCAACCTTTTGTGGAAGAAAAAGCCGATGTGATGTTTTATCCACAAAAGAAAAATTACCGGATCATTCAATTTGAGATCAGTCTGAAAGCTTTGGTGGATCATTTGCAAATTGCAGGATCGGATGATGTAAAAGGTTATGGTGGCTTTTCGGTTCGTATGAAGTTGCCTGAAAATGTAACATTCACATCGAGCGATGGAGCTGTTGAACCTAAAAATGAAGCAGTCAGTGCTGGAGACTATGTGGATATTGCCGGCTCTGTAGCCAAGGATGCCGGGCAGGGTGGAGTATTGATTTATTCAGCCAATGATTTTGCGACCGCTGATCAATGGATTCTTCGAAAAGCCAGAAGTATGCAAAATGCTGTTTGGCCGGGGCGAGAGCCTGTTGATCTTTCAACCACAGAACCTACAATGTTAAAATACACAGTTGTACTGTATTCCGGTGAAATTAATGAGCAAAATGTGCTCAGAGAACTTCGGAAGCTCAGTTGGGAAATCAAGTGAAAACTTTCGAAAACATTGGGAAACAATTGTTTTCAACTGTTTCCCATCGTCTTTCATGTTTTATTATCAGTTAAATCAAGAACGTAAATGTTTTTATTGATTGTCCGCATTTCTACTTAAATCGCAAACTGATTTTCCCTGTTCGCCCCAGCCCTAAAAGGTGCAGGGAAAATCAATTCGCTCCCTTAAGGGGCGGGGTGAACGAATTGATTTTCAACGATGGCCATTGCAGCATAGGCATCCATCCGGATATTCATTATGTTTTTATTTTCGCTGATACATCATCTGGTGTATTACAAAAAGATCGTCTTTTTCTCCCGGTTACTTTGCAGGCAGCAATCCAATATTTTAATGACATCGCGACTTTCCTCCGGTTTAACGAGCAGTTCTTTGCCATGAACAATGGCATCATAAATATTGTCGTAAAAAATGTTGTAATTGCCGGGAATCGTTTTAATCGTTCCCTTGAAGTTCAAGCCGTTCCATTCAGTATTGATCTTGCCCCAATCTGGTTCTGGCTCGGTTCCCCAGTTTGTTTCATTGGGCAGGTGACCAGCTTTTAAAGCGTCTTCCTGTGGATCGATGCCCCATTTATGAAAAGTTCCCAGGTTTCCATAAAGGCTGAAACGCGGTCCCGGCTCACGAACCAAATAGGATGATTTCAGGATAACAGAAACTTGATCGTATTGCATGCGAATGTCATAGTAGTCAGTCACATTTCCCCCCTCACGCACAATATCCAGGTGAGCGGTTATCGCCTTAGGCATGCCGAAAAGTACCAGGATTTGATCCACCATATGTGAACCTAAATTAAAAAGAGCGCCATGTCGTTCGTCACCGGCTTCTTTCCAGGTACCTTCCTGTACAAAATTGCGGTAGCGGTCGAAGTGTGACTCCAGTTCAACCAACCGGCCAAGCATGCCTGAATCAAGCACTTTTTTAACGGTGAGGAAATCGCCATCCCAACGTCGGTTTTGATACACGGACAAAATCAACCCCTTATCCTTAGCCAGCTGAATCAATCCATCAGCCTGTTCAACGGTTTGCGTGAAAGGTTTTTCCACGATGACATGTTTGCCGGCTTCCAGCGCTTGTTTGCACATGTCGTAATGATATTTGTCCGGCGTGTTTACAATCACCAGCTCGACCTCATCCTGGCCAATCAATTCTTCGTAACTCCTGACGATAGTGGCATCAGGATAGTCTTTAACCGAAAGATTTTTTGTTCGTTCGAGGATCGAATGTACGTTGAAGTAGGTGTTGGCTTTCAAGCTGGGGCCATGAAATACCATGCCCGACATACCAAATGAAGCGAGAGCTGTTTGTATAATTTTTCCCATGGTTATTAAGTTTGGTACGAAAATAATAAATAATTACCGCCTCCCGGGAATTGTTGCAAAACATTCGACAAAACGGGTATTGTAGAACAGATTTTATCACATTTTTCAGCATCAGGTTGTAGCTTTAGTCAAAAATCAAAGTCAATTCAAAACCTGATACAATGAAAAATTTTCTAAGTAACTTTTTAACGGATTCCGTCGCACAGTCAAAGAAAATCGTTTATCCCGGTCCTGTTGTTATGATTTCCCGCGAGTGTGGGTGTTCGGCCAAACGCATTGCCATTAAACTGTCTAAAATACTTTCAGGCTATAGTTACATGTCGGATACAAAAACCGACGTGGAATGGAAATGGGTGAGTAAGGAAATTATTGAGGAAGCTGCGCAGGAGCTGGAGATGGATCCAGATAAAATAAAGGATGTTTTTCTTTCGGAAGTGAAAAACAGCTTACATGACGTCACAACTGCTTTTTCAACCGAAAAAGTTTATGATGCTGACGATCAACAAGTAATTGATACTGTTCGGGATGTTATTTTAAGAATCGCAGAGGTAGGCCATTTTATAATTGTAGGGAGGGCAGCCGGTGTTATTGCCCACGATATTTCGCAGAAATTAAGCGTTAAATTACAGGCTCCCCTCGAATGGCGCATCAACCGGATCATGCAGATTAGTAATATGACTCATGATGAAGCTCAACATTATGTCCTGGAGGTCGATCGTCAGCGCGAGCTTTTTATTGGACATGTGAGTGGGCAGAAAATAAATAATAACGATTTTGATATCATTTTTAACTACTCAACCATGCCGGATGACGACATCGTTGATGTGATTATTAATGTCATGAGAAATAGAGGAATGATCGCCAGACAAGATTGAAGACTGAAATACAGGTGTAAAGGAAATAAAAAAGCCATCTGTGTGTGGCAGATGGCTTCTATTTGTTTGAAAAAATGTGTTTAATTCTGTGTGTGTGAATTTAAAAATTACTCTTCGGTAATCACTTCAAAATCGAGGTCAACAATAACTTCTTTGTGCAACTTGATTTTAGCAGTGTACTTACCAACTTCTTTAATGCTGTCTGCTGCAATTTTAATTTGCTTGCGGTCAATCTCAAAACCTTTTTTGTTGATCGCTTCAGCCAATTGAATGGTATTAACCGAACCAAAGATTTTACCAGACGAACTGGTTTTGGTTGCAATAACCACTTCTTTGTTTTGAAGTTTTTCAGCAACAGCCAATGCTTCTTCTTTCAACTTGGCTTCCTTGTGGGCACGTTGTTTGGTGTTTTCAGCCAAAACTTTTTTTGCTGAATCAGTGGCAACAATAGCCATTTTGTTAGGGATCAATAGATTACGGCCATAACCGTCTTTTACTGATACAACATCGTCTTTGCTCCCTAAATTCTGAACATCTTGTAATAAAATAATTTCCATTTCTCTCAATCTTTAAATTATTTCAACATATCTGTTAAGTAGGGCAGCATTGCCAAATGACGAGCTCTTTTTACTGCTTTGGCCACTTTGCGTTGGTACTTTAATGAAGTCCCGGTGATGCGACGTGGAAGGATACGACCTTGTTCGTTCAGGAATTTCTTCAGGAACTCAGGATCTTTGTAATCCACATACTTAATTTTATTCTTCTTAAAGCGGCAATACTTTTTCTTTTTAATTTCAACCGACGGGGGAGTCAGATACCTGATTTCACTTTGATTGTTAGCCATAGCTTATTTCTCCTTTTCAGCTTTTGATTTATTCCTTCTTTTTTCACTGTACTCGACCGCATATTTGTCCTGTTTGAAAGTCAGGAAACGAATAATGCGTTCGTCACGTCTGTACTGGGTTTCCAGGGTTGCAATAAATTCAGGCTCGGCCTTGAATTCAAGCAAGTGATAAAACCCGGTGCTTTTTTTCTGAATGGGATAAGCTAATTTGCGTAATCCCCAGTCCTCTTCATTGACAATTTCTCCACCATTTTCGGTGATGATGCCCCTGAACTTAGTTACCGCTTCCTTTATCTGTGTGTCAGATAAAACGGGAGTTGCAATGAAAACGGTTTCATACTGGTTTTTCATAAAACATCTAATTTATTAAACATTAAAATTTTAAACCTAAAATTAGGTCGCGCAAAATTAGAAATATTTTGTGATTATACAAAGTCTTTTACACGTTGCTTTGGAATCCGACTAGATGTTACGACAACCCAATCGTTTCCAGAGAAGTTGTCAGGCTCCGGTTTAGACCGAAATATTTTGCTTTTGCAAGTCGGTGGTAAGGTTGTAAATCATGTTGCAATTCGCTTCAGGTATTTGTATATTGCTATAACGTGAGTTGTTTTTCAAATCGGAGCTGATGGCTCTATCGTTAAGTGAAAAACAGCGGGTGGTTGCTGTAAAACAGTTTTTGTTTGAATGATTTGAAAATCCTGAAATGCCTTAGGAATAAGCTTCTATTTAGACACAAACAAATTCAATTGATATTAACTGAAAACGGGATCGTTAGAAAGCTGTTCGATTTATATGTAAACGATACCATTTTTTATACAAAAATCAATCCGGTCTGAAGGACATTTTTGGATTGAAAATATCAAATATTCCTGATGAACACCTGAGTTCTGCTGAAATAGTTTTTTTGCTTTAAAATCCCGTGATTTCAGATTGTTGCACGAAATGTGAACTTACGATATGTTTTAAGACAATTAATAGCAACAAAGTGTGCAAATTAGTTGTTATAATACTGGTTGTCAGTGTTGATATCGCAAGATTGATAGCTTAGCAAAATGTGATCAATTAAATTGATTCAAGAAAAACGTTCTTTATTTGTTTTTTATAATGGAAACGTTTACATTAGTGGCGTTCTTTTTCAATTTCTGATTGTTTGCTTTCCGAAGCGTGACAAAATGAGCGAAAAAAAGTGATTGAAAGTGAACTCGGTTGAAAAAATCAATAAAACTATATGGGAACCGGAGGTCTGTAACAGGCAGGCCGAATTTGCAGAGTGAGATTGGATTGGTTGGAACAACAAATTTTAATTTGAAAATCAAGCAGGACAGCCTTGCTTGTTGTATTGCCAGACTCAAAAGAAACTAAAACAATAATTACTCTTTTTTAATAATTAATTTTTTATGCTTATGAAAA
>DATFMO010000621.1:0-11970 GCA_035266925.1 Sunxiuqinia sp.
CCCATTACCGGAATCAAAGTATTTGCCATTGATGACGCAAGATTAACAACTCCGTTGCTCGAATATGACGTAACTGATGCCGACCGCACAGCCCATGAAAAAGTAGTCGGTGGCCTGACCCCAAACACAGAATACCAGATCGCTATTTATAGTGATGGAACTCTCCGTGGCTGGGAAAATTACACCACTCGTGTACCCTTGGTTTCAGGTGATAACGTGATTAACCTGGCTGGTATTGAGAATGACTCTATTTTGGCCGATACATTGCCGACAGTACCCAATGGTAGTGTCATACTTTTGGAAGGTGGCCGGAATTATTTTACCGGTGGATACGAGTTTGACAAATCAGTTACCATCATGAGTGGCTACAGCTTTACACAAGCACTGCCGCACATTGATTGTGGTTCAAACTTCAATATGGCAGATGGTGCTATTGTTGATTCAATCTACTTCAAGAATATTTCGTTCTCGGCAAGCTTTGATGCCAACTATATCTTCAACATTAGCAATAGTGCTACCATTGGTGAAATTAAATATACATCGTGCCGGATGCATTCATTGAGGGGGATCACCCGTATAAAAGGTGGCGATGGAACAATCGATAAATTCACCATCGATGATTGTGTTGCGGATAGTATCAACGGTTATGCCGTATTCTATGTGGACAAAGACACGTGGAGTGCCGGTGATATCACACTCAAAAATTCAACCTTCTCAAAATGCCAGTACTTCCTGGCCAGCCGCTCAAATACCAGATCAATTACCATCGAAAGCTGCACCATTAACGACGCTCCCGAAAAAGGAAGACAAATGTTCCGTTGGAGAGGCGGTGACGGTGCCAATGATGTCACAGAAGGTATCAAGATTTACAATACCATCTGGGGACATGGTTGGAATATGGATGGCGAAGAAGATTACGCTGTTAAAGGTTTCGAAGGTTTGCCTAA
Source organism: Sunxiuqinia sp. (assembly GCA_035266925.1). Lineage (GTDB taxonomy): Bacteria > Bacteroidota > Bacteroidia > Bacteroidales > Prolixibacteraceae > Sunxiuqinia. Next base: position 948 of record DATFMO010000621.1, read on the forward strand.
TACCAATTTTGATGTCAAAAATACATGGGCAACTTCTCAATTCTCCTTCTCAAGTGATGATATTCCGGGATTCCCATCGTTCAGTTATGCGGGAACAACTGCTCAACTTTGGACTGATCCGGCTTCAGTCGATTTCAGCTTTCTGGATTCAGGCTTTACCGGTAAAGGTGACTCTGGCGATCCACGCTGGCGCGAAGGCCTATAACCTTTGAAAAATGAATAGTTATTGTAGATAGATAATTATGCTTTAAGAAATCTGAAGATTCTGCACTGTAACAGTGCAGGTCTTCAGGTTCTTTTTCCTAAATTCGCCCCCACTATCCAAACACCTGACGTACCCGAATGAAATAACCTTGGCTTAACTAAAAATTAACCCAATATAATTATTATGTATAGATATTTACCTCTCTTTTTTCTTTTATGCTTATTCGGAAGCCTGACTACAAATGGGCAGACGAATTCGGCGAATGCAGATATTGTTGTTGCACTGGATGGTAGTGGCGATTTTACGAAGATTCAGGACGCGATCAATGCAGTCCCGTCCAATAGTGACCGCGAAACCGTGATTTACATTAAACGTGGAACCTACAACACGGAGAAATTAATCATCCCCTCAGATAAGAAGAATGTGCATTTTATTGGCGAAAGCCGCGATGAAACGGTGATCAGCTACCACATCTACGACTGCCCGGATGGCAAATGTCCGCCTGAAGATGCAGCATTATGGTCGGGAGATAATATCCGGACTTCAGCAACTCTGACCATTCAAGGCGACGGTTTTAAAGCAGAAAACTTAACGATAGAAAATACAGCAGGCCCAGTTGGACAAGCACAAGCCATTACGGTTCGATCCGACAAAGTTGTCTTTATCAATTGCAACCTGCGAGGGTATCAGGACACCATTTATTTCTGGGGAAGCGGCAAAAGAGACTATTTCAAAAATTGTCTGGTCATTGGCCGCACTGATTACATTTATGGAGACGGAATTGCCTTTTTCGATTCCTGTGAAATCCGAAGCTGGGGAGGTGGTTGGATCACGGCTCCATCAACCCCAAAAGATCAAGCCTATGGATTCGTCTTTTCAAAATGTGCCATTACTTATGCTGAAAGCAGTCCGCGCGCGGGTGATGACGGAGCATTGGTTCGTTTGGGACGTCCCTGGCACGAATATCCCAAAGTTGCATGGTTGTATTGCGACATGACAGGAAAGATTAATCCCGAAGGTTGGGGCGACACCTGGAATATGAATTATGCTTCCACAAGCACCGATCTTCATTTATACGAATACAAAAACACAGGAGCTGGTGCTGATATTAGTGGCCGTGCGGACTGGGCTGGCCTTCGTGCAATGACTGATCCAGAAGCGCTCAATTATACAGCTCAAAAAGTGTTAGCTGGTTCTGATGGCTGGAATCCTGCAGCCGAAGCTCCATCAGTACAAACCTACGAATGGAGTGGAGCCGGAACAACAGCAAGCTGGTCCGATACCACAAACTGGAAACCGAATGGTTTGCCATCTGCCGGCGAATCTGCAACAGTCAGCATTAGTGATACTGTAGAAGCTGACGGCGGAACATTTGCAGCAGACCTGAACCTGCAGGGTAAAGCCAAACTGATGGTTTCAGCAAACAGCACGGTCAACTATATGGCCGTGAGTGGTGCATCAATATTGTGTGATGGAGACGCCACATTGAGTGGACGTATTTCAACCAAAGACTCCATCAACTTTACCATCGCTGGAACGCTGACTGTTGATGCCACCCTATCGGGAGTTCATCATCTAAGTAAAAACGGTGCCGGAAATTTGAAACTAGCTGCCGACAACTCTGATTTTTCAGGCGATATTGAAGTGGCAGCCGGAGGCCTGGAAGCATCTGTCGCAGGCTCGTTAGGAAAAGGAAACGTAACGATTAAAAATGGTGCCACCTTAATTATTGACGATGGCCAATCGTTCTTTCCAAACGCCCGGATCAGTGTTGAAACTGGTGCCATGCTGCAACTAAACGCAGACCTGACCACCAGCGAATTTTATGTTGATGGCACCATGCTATCTATTGGTGTTTACACCGCCATCACAAATCCTGAATTGATATCGGGAAGCGGACAGGTTGTCGTCGGTCGTCCCAAAGAATTCACATTCACCGGTGCCACCAATACTAATTGGGATGTTGCAACAAATTTCTCTCCGGCATTGCTGCCAGAGGCAGGTGAAGTTGCTAATTGTTCCATCGAAATGGAAACAACTTCAACCGTATTCACTGCCGACATTCATTTGATGGCACCCGGAAATATTCGACTTCGGGGAACACACGAATGTACCGGAACAATATTCATGGATGAAGGAACCAACTTCCGTTATAACACGGGAGGAACTGGTTTTTCACTGAAAGCGCCAATCTCGGTTGAAGGTGATGTTAAAATGATCATGGAAAGTGGAAACAGCGACGGAAGTTCAATGACTTTAGGTGGACCAATTTCAGGTGACCACACAGTCACAATCATCAACAACGGAAAAGGAACTGTTAATACAGGAACACTCGTATTGCAGGGTGATAACAGTGGATTTGCCGGCGTTTGGGACCTGACTTCAGACAGTGAAAAATACCCTGGAGGGAACTACATCTCAGCGATGGACGGGCAATCAGCCAATGCATTTGGATCAGCAATGATTGCAGTTGGCTTGTCCAACAAAGTCATTTTCAGCAATGCAAAAGCGGCTGGAGATAACTTGGTGATGACGATCAACGATAATGCTAAAGCCGTGTTAAATGCTGAAGTTCATGTAAATTCGCTAAAAATTAATGATCAGAATTTCGCCCAGGGAACTTATTCGGCCTCAACAAACCCTGAGTATTTCGAAGGATCCGGCTCAATCGTTGTCGATGCACCAGTTAGCTCTCCTGATATCAATCAAACTGACTTGGCAGAGCTAGAAGGCACTACATTGCTCATCCACGGCAATCAATCCAATGTAGTTATTTACTCATTGTTGGGAACCCCGGTAGAACATTATAAAAATGTAAAACAAATTGAACTGAGAAATCTGAGAGCCGGTGTTTACCTGATTGCTTACAAAGTTGATGGAACAACCGGTACCATAAAATTTGCGACCAACTAAGACTGCAAATTACTCAAAGAGGAAATATCGGGAAGACAATCAAAAAAGTAGAAAAATTACAGATCAGAAAAGGAGAAAAGGATAATGAATGTGTTAAGTAGAATTTTAAAAACAAACAAGAAGATTTTAGGAATAGTCGTTTTTGTGTTACTAACTGTAACAGTTACTATGGCGCAAGATGTACCAGCTTTCCCGGGCGCAGAAGGTGGCGGAAAATACGCCATCGGTGGACGTGGCGGAAGAGTGATTTACGTTACCAACCTGGATGACAACACCACTCCCGGATCGCTGCGTTATGCAGTCGAGCAGTCGGGACCCCGTATCATTGTTTTTGCATTGTCAGGAACCATTGCCTTGAATAGTAGATTGAGTATTAAAAACGGTGATATCACAATTGCTGGACAAACTGCACCAGGCGATGGAATCTGTCTCCGGAACTACACTTTAACAGTGGATGCAGACAATGTGATAATTCGTTTTATCCGATCCCGGCTAGGAGATGTGAGTGGCGATCAAGATGATGCGATGAACGGCAGGAGGCACAAGAATATCATTCTTGACCATTGCTCCATGAGCTGGTCGGTCGATGAAACAGGCTCATTTTACGACAACACCAATTTTACCATGCAATGGTGTTTGTTGTCGGAAAGCCTTCGTAACTCAATTCATGATAAAGGGAGACATGGATACGGTGGTATCTGGGGCGGAAAAACTGCTTCGTTCCATCATAACCTGCTAGCAGACCATGATAGCCGGAATCCCAGGTTCTGTGGAAGTCGTTATTCCAATCGACCAGATTTGGAATTGGTTGATTTCCGGAACAATGTCATCTACAACTGGGGAGCAAACAGTTCCTATGCAGCAGAGGGCGGAAGTTACAACATGATCAACAACTATTTCAAGGCTGGTCCGGCAACTTCTTCATCCAAAGCTGACCGTATTGAGCAACCCTACCCGGACAATGGTGGAAACGAACAACCGGCAGGTGTGTATGGCCGTTTCTACATTAATGGAAATATTACTACGGCAAGCTCTGCCACCACACAAGACAACTGGCGTGGGGTTGATTTGGCATCGGCATTTGACCAATATGGTATTACAAAAGATGATTTGAAATCGGATACTCCATTTACTGTTCCATCTGTCACTACACAGCCAGCGGACAAAGCCTACGAACAGGTACTAAAATATGTTGGCGCCAGCTTGGTAAGAGATACAGTTGACAAACGGGTCATTCACGATGCCGAAACCGGAACAGCTACGATCACCGATGGTGGAAATGGAAGTACGAATGGACTCATTGACAGCCAATCTGCTGTTGGTGGATGGCCGGAGTTGAAATCAAAACCTGCTCCTACTGATACTGACCAGGACGGAATGCCTGATGATTGGGAAGATGCCAACAATCTGGATAAAAATAATCCAGCCGATGCCAAACTAACAACTGTTGATGGACAATACACCAATGTTGAAGTATACATTAACAGCCTGGTGGCTGACATTGTAAATAATCAAAATGAAGGTGGTACGCTGACATCAGCGGCACAGTTGAAAACCGATCGAAATCCGCTGAAAATGTACTACAACAAGTTTACCAGCCAGCTCAACATCAGTCATTCAACAAAAATTGAAAAAGTATATCTGTATTCAACTACAGGCGCATTAATTAAAACAATCAGTGCCAATCAAAAAGATTTGCACGTTCAACTTCCAGCGTTGAACAATGGCGTTTACCTGGTCCGAATAACAGATGAAAGAAAAACTTGTCACTCCGGCAAGTTTGTAGTTACACAATAGCTTGGATAAAAGGGTTGGCTGGGGCCAGCCCTTTTTAAATTCGATCATTCTCCCCTTCCGCGAAATGAAGAATTTTCTCAACCCCATTTTTCAATCCTGAACTTAATGCTGTGAAAATCGATCCTACAGATAATGATCAGTCACAATTTCTTATTTTTGACTTTCAATTACGTGTAACTGATCTCGACTAAATGTTGAAAGTTCGTTTTTATATTCTGACTTTTCTGTTTGCGCTCAGTGCTTTGTTCTCACAGGCACAAAATGATCAGCTCTTTTTTGAAAAAGTGGCTGCCGGAAAGGTTTCGCCCCACACCCCTATTTTTGGCATCACAAAAGCTCAACAGGGTTTTATGTGGTTCGGCACCTGGGATGGTCTTTTCCGCTACGACGGGATTTCATTCGAGGTTTATCGAAACGATCCACAAGATTCGACAACCATCCCGGCAAACCGAATTCGGAATATTTTCAACGATTCTAGCGAAAAATTGTGGATTTCATGTTTTAACAACACCTACGCAAAATACAACCCACTCCTGAATAATTTTGAACGATTCAGCAGAAATGAAATGAATCAGGCAATCGTCGATTCGTTAGCAAGATCTGCTAATTCAGCAAATAAAAATGCGCACTTTCAAGGAACGAGTTGGTACATCTCTGGACAAAAGCTATGGCAAACCAATTTGAAAACAGGCGATCGATTTGCTTATGAGGCAGACATAAACAGGCCAGGCTCATTGACTGATGATTATGTCACCTGGTATTATTTGGATAATAATCAAATTCTTTGGGTGGGCACCCGCAGCGGCGACCTTAATAAAGCTGACCTGCGCCGAAAGCCGTTCTATTTTTCCTACAACCAAAGGCTTGAAAATGGGAACTTGAAAAACACCTCCATCCGCGCCATTTGTGACGATGACCGCTACCTATGGCTGGGAACCAACTACAATGAAATTTCGCTGGTCAATCATCGCACAGGGAAAAGGCTGTTGTTTGAAAAACTCAATCCAAATGCCAGCGCATTGCGACAAGTTCGGTCGATCGTTTCGGATAAAAACGGGAAGATCTGGATTGGGGGTAATTCCGGCTTGTATCAATACAATCCCTCTACCAACAAAATAACTACGTTTAATTTAAATGAAATTGCTCCAGAGCAGCAAATCCACTCCGTTTTTTCAATCGTTTGTGACAAGCAAGGCGCTGTTTGGATCAGCCAATACAATGGCCTGTTGAAATATGATCCCACGACAAACAACTTCAAGGTATTTTATCTCTCCGGCCTGATCCATAACCACAGTGTGATGAAACTACTGATCGACAAACACAAAAACCTATGGCTGGGAACCGAAGGAGATGGCGTCATTTGTTTGAAATCAGGTTCAAACGGAGGCAGCTGGAGCGATACGATCGTCTATCGTTCGGAAGCGGGAAATCCAAATTCGCTTTCGGGCAACCTGGTTTATTCGCTTTTTGAAGATGCTGACGGACTGATTTGGGTCGGTACGTCAAAAGGACTTTGCACGATCAACCCAACATCCGGGAAAATTGACCGACCAACCTCAAATAGTGAACTTCAGGGAGCCTACATCGCCTGCATTCTTGGTGATGACGAGGGCAATACCTGGATTTCACACAAAAAAGGCTTGGCAAGATTGGACAAAAAAACGGGACACGTTCGAAATTTCACCTCCTTTCAGGGACGCCACAACCTCGTGTTTTTAGACAATGCTGGCTTCCATGACCCACAAACCAATAGATTATACTTCGGTGCCAAAAACGGCTATTTGTCTTTCAACCCCGCTAAAATTCATGACAACCCAATTCCTCCAAAGGTGGTTTTCACCAACTTGCAAATCCTCAATAAAACGGTCAACATCGGGCAAAAGGTGAATGGAGATGTAGTTCTTCAACAAGCACTGCCCTTCACAAAATCAATTACTTTATCTTATTGGGACCGTAGTTTCGCGCTGGAATTTGCGGCTCTCCATTATTCGGAACCTTCCAGTAACCAGTACGAATATAAACTTGAAGGATTTGACAATGATTGGATTTCGGCGGATGCATCGCGGGCAATTGCCAGTTATTCAAACCTACCGGCAGGTTCATATACATTAATAGTGAAAGCCGCTAACCCAGACGGCGTTTGGTCAAAACAAAATGCCGAATTGCAAATCAAAATTACCCAGCCTTTTTGGGCCAGCTATCAGGCGTATATTGCATACACCATTTTCCTCTTAATAATATTGGCATTGGTCTATTACTACTTGATTTCTCGAGTTAAACTTAAGAACCAACTTGCCATGGAAAGGCTGGAAATGGAGAAGAAGTTGGAAATTGATAATTTAAGACTGGAATTTTACACCAATGTTTCGCACGAATTGCGCACGCCACTTTCATTGATCATCGATCCGTTGGAAAACCTTGCAAAAGGTAATGTAAACAAGGACAAAGCAAAAAGCTACCATGCTATCATGTTGAAAAGTGCCCGGCGGCTCATGCAGCTAATCAACCAGTTGCTCGACTTTCGCAAAGTTGAAACTCAACATGAATCGATCAACCTAAGCCAGGCTGACTGGAGCGAGTTCTCAAAAACCATCGTTGATTCTTTTGCTGTCCGCGCACAACAACGAAACATTCAGCTTCATTTTCAATCCAAACCTGAAAGCATTGTTGCTGAACTTGATGCAGATAAGTTTGAAAAGATAGCTGTCAACCTGATTTCCAATGCGCTCAAATATACACCCGACGGTGGTTCTATTCAGGTTGAAATTCAACTGACAGAAATAGAAAATTCTGCTTCTCCAAAATTAATTCTGGTTGTGAGCGATACGGGAATCGGTATTTCTTCCGAAGATTTGCCTCGCATTTTTGATTCATTTTATAAAGTTGAAAATCAACCGGCTTTTGAAGGTCAGAGCACGGGGATTGGTTTGGCATTCACAAAAAAACTGGTGGAATTGCTGGGAGGAACAATCGCCGTTGAAAGCACGCCCGGGAATGGCAGCAAATTCCTGGTTGAGCTTCCCATGAAATCCAAATTGGAAATGCAGCCAACCGAAGTTCTGGAAAAGCCGAAAACGGAAACATCGACAAAGGAAAGCATACCGCCGAAGCCCCAATTACTCATTGTTGATGATAACGAGGATATTCGCCACTATTTAAACGATGAACTTCAAAATGACTATGCTGTCATCATGGCCGTAAATGGCGATGACGGGATTCAAAAAGCAACTGATGATGTCCCCGACATCATCATCAGCGACGTGATGATGCCAGTGATGAATGGCTTCGAATTCTGCGAAAAAATCAAGACCGACGTCCGAACGAGTCACATTCCGGTGGTACTGCTGACCGCCCACCAATCGCAGCGTTATAAAATTGAAGGGCTGGAGACGGGCGCCGATGCTTTTGTCACCAAACCGTTCAACAGTTCGGTTTTAAAAGCCCAGCTGAAAAGCCTGCTCGCCAACCGCCAGCTATTGCGGGAGCGCTATCAGAACCATGACTTAAAAAACCCCGATTCGCCTTCCGAAAACAAAATCGACAACAAATTCTTGCAAAAGGCCAACCAATTGGTTAACGATCATCTCACGATTGAAGGGTTCAATTCGGACAAATTGGCCGAGTTGCTGAACATGAGTCAGCGTCAGCTTTATCGAAAAATGAATGCGCTCACCGGACAAACCGTGCATCAATTCATCACGTCCATTCGGTTGAACATGGCAAAAGAACTTCTACTCAATGAAAATCTGAACATTTCAGAAGTTGCCTACCAGGTTGGCTACTCTGAACCATCCAATTTCTCGCGTAGTTTTAGCAAACAGTTTGGCAAAAGCCCATCGCAATACCTTGCTGAAAAGGCTGGTAAATAAGCTGGAAAACCCAGTTTGACAATATTTGATAAGCATTGTCAAACAGTGATAACCGCCATTCCACGGCAGGTCATTATTATTGTCTGTAGTTTCAGCAACCTAACTAGAAATCGAATCTTATGAAAAAGAATTTCATTCTTCGCTATAGCCTTTGCATACTCATGATGCTGTTTATCCTCCCCGGATTTGCGCAACGACACATGGAAAACCTCGGTAGAGGTATTGTCGCCATTCGCACCACAACAGCAAACGCTTTTATCAGTTGGCGTGTATTGGGAACAGAACCTCAAAATATTGGCTTCAACATCTATCGATCAGCCGATGGCGGAACTCCTGAAAAACTCAACGGTAGTGTGCTGACCGGAGGCACTAATTATACGGACAAATCCTTGAATTATACCGTTGACAACTCCTATTTTGTGAAACCGGTGATTAACGGTGTTGAGCAGGAAGCTAGTGGTTCATATACATTGACGACCAACCATGCGATAGAGCCGTGTGTGGTTGTGCCATTAAAACAAGGTAGCTCCATTCATTTTGTGTGGGTTGGAGACCTTGATGGTGATGGCGAGTATGACTATGTAATTGACCGACTGAACTTCAACAATTTAAGTGAAAAAATAGAAGCTTACAAACGAGATGGTACCTATCTATGGACAATTGACCTGGGCAGCGGCCTGAATCTGGACAATATTTCGCCGGGGCCTACGGTAATTGATGTCGGCAACTGGGACGGTGTAACTGTATACGATATGGATGGCGACGGAAAAGCTGAAGTGCTTTTGAAAACGGCCAGTGGCGTAACTTTTGGCGATGGACAGAAACTCACCTACAGCGATCCCAACGTTCAATTTATATCTGTTATTGACGGCATGACCGGAGCTGAACGTGCCCGCGCAGAAATACCCAACAATTACATGTCGGTCGGGCCATTGGCCTGTAGCCTCGGAATCGGGTACCTGAATGGACAAACACCAAGCGTAGTCGGTTTCTTTAAAAACAGAAACCCGGATCGATCCTTTAACCGGCTAATGTGTGCCTGGGATTTCGACGGAACGAACTTAAGCCGGAAATGGGCCACAAATCTCGGGTTTGGCGCCAGTTACTCAGCCCACGGCGCTGATGGCCATCAAATGCGTATTTACGACTGCAACGGCGACGGAAAAGATGATATCGGTGAAGTTGCTTTTATGGTGAACGGTGAAGATGGATCGCTAATCTATGATTTGGGCTACCAGGGAATTGTTCATGGTGACCGCTGGTTCGCCGGAAAACTTGACCCCGATCGTCCCGGCCTACAGGGTTACGGGATACAGCAAGATCAAGAAGATGGCCTCATCGAATATTATTACGATGCCGGAACCGGCGAAGTCCTCTGGAAACACTCGGGAACGGACATCGTGGATGTGGGCCGAGGCGAAACCGGAGATATCGATCCTCGTTATCCGGGGTATGAAGTCTGGTCATTTAGCGGTCAATACAACGGACCAACGAATACAAAAATAGCCGACACGAATCCTTACCCCAACTTTCGTATTTGGTGGGATGGCGATTTGTTGAGCGAAAACCTGAATGATGGTAAAATTGAAAAATGGAATTATCAAACATCCTCAGTTTCTCGTCTTTTAACAGCTTGGCATTACCATTCAGCCACTGGAAGTTCCCGGGCTGCTCCTTTGTTTTACGGCGACATTATGGGCGATTGGCGGGAAGAGGCGATCTATGCCAGTAGCGATTATTCACAGCTCGTCATTTTTACCACTCCTGACCCAACTGACATTCGATTATATACCTTGGCACAGAATCCGGAATACCGCAATTGCATGACTATAAAAGGATATATGCAGTCGCACATGGTTGACTATTATCTGGGTGCCGGAATGACAACACCTCCTACTCCACCGATTCAAACAGCTAAATGCACCTGGAAAGGAAACACGTCTAACAATGTATGGGATTCATCAACATCAAATTGGGCAGTATATGGTACAACTGGCACTTTCACGCAAGGCGATGATGTTCTGTTCGATATCGCTGGAGACCCGGATACTGCTGTCGTTTTAAATGAATCACTGGAACCATCATCGGTCAAAGTGATCACTTCACTCAATTATTCATTCAATGGAACCGGAACAATCACCGGATCAACCGGACTCCTGAAATCGGGATTGGGAACATTGACCATCAATTGCCCCATGAACTACACGGACACCACGCGCGTGGAGGAAGGCGCATTAAT
>DATFMO010000622.1:0-3052 GCA_035266925.1 Sunxiuqinia sp.
CATCGACAAAGTCGCTTATTCAAAGGCTATTCGCGTGCAAAACGATGATTATTTCTTCACGGAAAATCTGAATTTGAAACCTGAGGAAGCCGGCATTCAAAAGTACACTGTTCAGCTGGATCAGATCGCTGGTGAGCAGAATTTGGCGAACAACACCTTTGACTTTTCAGTAAATGTGGTTTCTGAGAAACAGAAAATCCTGATACTGGCACACAGTCCGCATCCGGATATTGGTGCTTTAACCGAAGCCATTGGAGAAAAAAACAACTACGAATACAAGATTTTGACCAGATTTAAGACACCGGTGGATTTCACTTCTTACAATTTGGTGATCCTGGATCAACTTCCAGACGGAAGCCAGGAAGCCAACAAACTGCTTGAAAAGCTGAAAGAGTTGCGAAAACCCTATTGGTGTATCGTTGGCAAGCAAACTTCACTAGCTGACCTGGATAACTTGCAATTGGGTGTTCAAATTAAACCCAATAAAGGATACGAAAATGTGAAAGCGAAGATCAACAACCAATTCAGCATTTTTAGGTTTGATCCTACAGCCATGCAAGAACTGGAAAGTTTGCCGCCTTTGATGGTTCCTTTTGGTGCCATTACGACTAATCCAATGTTGGAGATATTTGCGTATCAGAACATCCAGTCGCTCGATACGGAACGTCCCCTGATTGCGTATGGGAAAATTGATGGCGTGAAATGCGGATTCATTCTAGGTGAAGGAATTTGGCGCTGGCGAATTCATAGTTATCTGCAGGATCGTTCGCATGAGCAATTCAACGACTTCATTCTAAAATCAATTAATTATCTGATATTAAAGAAGAATGAGGATAATTTTAATGTTTATCACAAAACTGAATACGCCGAAGATGCTTCAGTAATTATGCAAGCTGAGCTATTTAATGATAGCTATGAACTGGACAACAGCCCCGACGTGGAACTGGAAGTGGTTGATGAAAATGGGAAAAAATACAATTCGCTGTTTGATAAAACCAACGACCAGTATCAGGTAGACCTGGGGCAATTGCCCGTTGGTAAATACTCATTTACAGCGCATACTAAACTTGGTGATAAAGAATACACCGAAAAAGGTAATTTCAGTGTTCATAAAATTCAAACCGAATTGGTTGAAACTGAAGCCAATTTCCAAGTGATGCATCAAATGGCATCGAAAACTGGAGGACAGTTCTTTTTACCGGATCAAATTGACAAATTGATTACCCGCTTGAAAGATACATCGCAATTGCACTCCCGGGAAATCAGTCAGCAAGTTTATCAGGAATTTTTATCCATGAAGTGGATATTCTTCCTAATTCTATTTTTACTAGCTTTGGAATGGTTTTTGAGAAAATTCTGGGGCATTTACTAATTAGTATAAAACATGATGGGGTTCAATATATTCAAAAGACTTTTCGGCTTTTTGGTAGTTGTATTCTTGCTATCCTCCTGTGCTACGAGTTACAAAACGGTATATATTGAAGTCGCCAAGCCATCCAAAGACATGCTTCCCGACAGTATAGTGACCCTCGCATTGATGAACCGAAGCGTAACATCCGATTTTCAGGATTATCCTGCCGACAGTCTGCAGATATACTTTTACGACAATGAATTTGACGTGAATGCGGTCTTGCTGGACAGCCTTGTTGCTGATACCACGCTAAAAGCACTGGGGCAGCTTTTGTATGAGTCTGGTCGTTACCAGGTGGTCATTCCAAAAAATCGAAATATTCCCCGGGAATCGAAATATTACAAAGTCGCAGAACCGCTGAGTTGGGATTATGTCCGAAGAATTTGTGACTTGTACCATACTGACGCCTTATTGGTTATTGAACGGTACATGGATAAAATAAAAACACACTATGACCAGTATCAGGATTCGCATTACGCTTCGATTGACTCAAAATACAATGCTTTCGTACGGATTTACGATCCCAAAAGTGAAACAATTCTACGGCAGATTTCTGTCGATGATACCATTTACTGGTCACAACAATCCTATTCTCAACGCGATTTATTTTTACACAGATTGGTTTCCGTAAAAAAGGCATTAATTGAAACAGGAATTCAAACAGCCATTGATTTAGACGATAAAATTTCGCCACAATGGCAAACTGAGTCACGTGGATATTTCCAGATTAAAGATGCCAATTCGGACTCATTAGAGTCATACATTAATAACAATGACTGGCAAGCAGCTTTCGATTATTGGAAGAAGCTGTATGATCAAAATCATGGAAAATCACTTAAAAGTAAACTGGAATATAACATGGCAGTGGCCAGTGAAATGATCGGCGATTTTGACGGAGCTGCTGATTGGGCGAAAAAATCATACCTCACACAATACCGTCAACAAACAGAAAATTACCTCTACACGCTGAAACGGCGAATAAAGGTAATTGATCAATTTAAAGAAATTTCCAATTAATTTTTATAGACAATCGGTGGTCGTTTGATGGCTCGAATGATCAGGAATATTCCTGTGATAACGAACGGGATGCTCAAAATTTGCCCCATATTTAAGGCCATTCCCTTTTCGAACGCTTCCTGATCTTCTTTGATAAATTCAATTAAGAATCGAGCGGTGAACACCATGACAAAGAAAACGCCGACGATAAATCCCTGACGATTTCGGTACTCCGTTTTCCAATAAGTGTACATCATAACCCCATATGTAAGGAGGTATGCCAACGATTCATAAATCTGTGTTGGATGTTTGGCTACTGTTTCACCATTACGTTCAAAAATGAACCCCCATGGCAAATGTGTTGGAATTCCATAGATTTCAGAGTTCATGAGGTTCCCGGCACGGATCATTGCGGCTACCAAAGCAGTAGGAACCACTACCCGATCTAAAATCCACAAAACAGGTCTTTTAGACACTTTCCTGCTCCACAGAATCAAGGCGATGAAAATTCCGATTGCCCCACCATGACTGGCCAGGCCACCATGCCACACTTTGAGAATTTCACCCGGATGTTGGGAGTAATAATCCCAACCATAGAAAAACACGTGCCCTAAACGGGCTCCAATAATGGTTGCTACAATCAGG
>DATFMO010000623.1:0-4987 GCA_035266925.1 Sunxiuqinia sp.
CCGGCATTTCTTTCCATTTGTCATTTCGAAGAACACGGGCGCTGAGGGCTAGCTTCTTTTTCAACTGTCCGATGGCATCATCAGCTTTGTACTCCTGCCAAAAACCGACACATGCATTGAGCAATAACAACACAAAGATCACCCAAAAGTCTTCCCAGTGATCAATCACTGCGGAAAGAATTGCGGCAACCTCAATCATCCAGGGAATTGGTCCCCAGAAATAACTCAAGAATTTGAGGATCGGGTTAACCTCATTCTCTTTGAGCTCGTTATAACCATATTCATTGATTAACTCTATGACTGAAGAATCCGAAAGTCCATTTTCATTGGAAGAAAACTGTTGAAACGATTCTTCTACGGTTAGCTTTTTAAGCGTTTCAGGATCTGTAACATTACCTTTCATTGTTACCTCCTATTTTTTTGGTTTTTATTTTTTACAAGTTTCTCATCATTGAGGGTAAGCTTTTGGTAAGTTTAACAAAAATGAAATGGAGTAGATGCAGTGATTGAAATGTATTTTGTTAATGAACTTTAAATTTAAACTTTTATAACATTTGATCAGAAAGATGATTGATCTTTTAAGATCTAAAATATCGCTACACATGCGATAATTAAACACTTTCTTCAACTAATACCTGAACCCGACAACAATAATTTTTTCCTGTAAATTTGCGAATTATACACCCACCCATTTTTAGGAATCTTGGGTCCAACTAGTCGTCAGTCTCACCGTTACTGATACGCTTGACTTTAAGCCTATAATTCAGCAATCAAATTACAGTCCGGAGTACTATTGTAGCTTGTATCTCAAAAAAAGACCCTCAAATTTGAGAGCCTTTCGTATCGTTTATTTTTGATTTTTCTTAATCCATTCCCGTGCATTGACAAACGCTTCGATCCACGGCGCCACTTCATCTTTCTTACGATCGTCCGGATAATACGGCCAATGCCATGGTTTGAATGCCCGCTCCAGGTGAGGCATCATGGCTAAATGACGACCATCTTTCGAGCAAATGGACGCTGTATTGTAATCGGAACCATTTGGGTTTCCGGGATAGAAATCGTAGCTGTATTTATACGGAATATGGTATTCGCTTTCATCATATGGCATGCTGAACTTACCTTCGCCGTGAGCCACCCAAACACCCAATTTCATGCCAGCCATCGAGTTCAGCATCACCGAATTGTTTTCAGCAATTTCCACATTTACGAATGCTGATTCAAATTTGTGCGATTCGTTGTGCAACATCTTCGGCATTTTCTCGTGCTCCGGGTAAATCAAACCAAGTTCAACCATCAGCTGGCAACCGTTACAAACACCGAGGCTCAGTGTATCATCGCGCTTGTAGAAGTTTTCCAAAGCAATGCGGGCTTTCTCGTTGTATTTGAAAGCACCGGCCCATCCTTTGGCGGAGCCCAGCACGTCGGAGTTGGAGAATCCCCCAACAAATACGATCATGTTGACATCTTCCAGCGTTTCACGTCCGGTAATCAGGTCAGTCATGTGAACGTCTTTCACATCCAGCCCGGCCAGATAAATCATGTACGCCATTTCACGATCGCCATTCACTCCTTTCTCGCGGATGATGGCTGCCTTCAAACCACTCGGCTCGCGACGTTTTAAATCAATTCCGTAGTCAGATGCTTTGCCGGTGAAGTTTTTGAAATCGTAATCCAACTGGTTGTTCTTGTAGTTTTTGAAGCGCTCCAAAGCCAGTTTTTCGCCACTCTGTTTGCGGTCCAACAAATACGATGATTTGAACCACAACTCACGCAAAGAGTCAATATCAAGTTTGAAATCCTGATCAAAGTTTTTCAAGGTAAATTCGCGCTTTCCGGCTGGTTGCCCAATCTTGACAAATTTCACATCAGCTGCAGCCAGTTTGGTTTCGATTTGTTCAGCATCAGCAGCCTGAACCACAATACCTGGGTTTTCATTGAAGAAAACTTTTGCAGAGTCCTTTTCACCCAAACCAGTCAAGTCAAGTGACAAGCCTGTTTCATTATCGCTGAAACACATTTCGAGCAGTGTGGTGATCAAACCGCCCGAAGCCACATCGTGACCTGCAACGATCAACTCATCTTCAATTAAATCCTGAACGGCATTGAATGCCTTTACAAAATTGGCAGCATCTGCCACGGTTGGTGCTTCCTGTCCCAGCTTGTTCACTATCTGGCTGAAAGCACTTCCGCCCAAAGCCAACGCCGTTGAAGAAAGATCAATGTAATACAATGGTTTACTCGGGTTATTTACTGCAACCGGCTCCACCACTTTCTTTACGTCAGTCACCTCACCTGACGCTGAAATGATCACGGTTCCCGGCGCATAAACCAGGTCGTCTTTGTATTTCTGTGTCATTGACATGGAATCCTTTCCTGTCGGAATATTGATGCCCAGTTCACAGGCAAAATCGCTGGCTGCTTTCACCGCCTTGTAGATCCGGGCATTTTCCCCCGAATTCTTAGCCGGCCACATCCAGTTCGCACTCAGCGAAACGCTTTTCAATTTATCAGGCATCGGAGCCCAAATGATGTTGGTCAGCGATTCGGCAATCGACAGCACAGATCCTTTTTCTGAATCGACCATTCCCGCCACCGGTGCGTGCCCAATGGAGGTGGCTAGACCGCTCTTCCCTTGGTAGTCGAGCGTAATCACTCCTACATTATTCAAAGGAAGGTGCAACTTCCCAGCTCCTTGCTGTTTGGCAATACGCCCTGTTACAGAACGGTCAACCTTGTTGGTCAGCCAGTCTTTACAAGCAACAGACTCCAGTTGGAGCACATCTTCCAGGTAATTTTCTATTTTTTCTTGTTCGTAAACCAATTCAACAAAATTGGCATTTTCGGTGGTATCTGTCAGAACTGTTTTGGGTGGGTTTCCAAACATGTAGGCCAACTGCCAGTCAATTGGTTTCTCGCCCGATTTTGAATTCTCAAAGGTGAACTGCATGTCGCCTGTTGTGTCACCAATTACATACATCGGCGAACGTTCACGGTCAGCAATCTTCTTGAGCAGATCAACATGTTTGTCTTTCATCACCAGCCCCATTCGCTCCTGTGATTCATTACCGATAATTTCTTTTTGTGAGAGTGTTGGATCGCCGACCGGCAACTTGCTGGTATCAATTTTACCACCGGTTTCTTCCACCAACTCCGATAAGCAATTCAGGTGGCCGCCGGCACCGTGGTCATGTATCGAAACAATGGGATTCTCATCCGATTCAGCCAGTGCACGAATGGCATTGTAAGCCCGTTTCTGCATTTCCGGGTTGGCACGTTGTACCGCATTTAGCTCGATGGCATTCTCGAATTCACCGGTAGCAACTGATGATACAGCGCCGCCGCCCATACCAATCCGATAGTTGTCGCCACCAAGCAAAACAACTTTGTCGCCAACTCCCGGACTGTCTTTTAAACTGTCTTTTTTCGCGCCAAAACCAATTCCTCCGGCCAACATGATTACCTTGTCGTAACCGTATTTCTTAAAGTTTTCAAAATGCTCAAAAGTCAATACCGAACCGGTAATCAACGGTTGTCCAAACTTATTTCCAAAATCGCTGGCTCCGTTTGAAGCCTTGATCAGGATTTCTTCCGGCGTTTGGTACAACCACGGACGTTCTTCTGTGGCTTGTTCCCAGCTACGCGAGCTTTCAGTACGCGGATATGAAGTCATATAAACAGCGGTCCCCGCAATTGGCAGCGCCCCTTTTCCACCTGCAATCCTGTCGCGGATTTCACCACCTGTTCCAGTCGCAGCACCATTAAATGGCTCAACAGTTGTCGGGAAATTGTGCGTTTCGGCTTTCAGCGAAAGAACGGTTTCTATGTCCTTCACTTCGAAAAAATCCGGTTTATCCTGGGTTTTCGGCGCGAATTGCTCCACCACCGGCCCCTGCACAAACGAACAGTTGTCCTTGTATGCTGAAATAATCTTATTCGGATTGGTTTGCGAGGTCTTTTTAATCATCTGGAAAAGTGACGACTCCTGCTCCACCCCATCAATGATAAATGTTCCATTGAAAATCTTGTGGCGACAGTGCTCCGAGTTCACCTGGGAGAAACCAAACACCTCGCTGTCGGTTAATTTTCGTCCCATCTTTTCAGCAACCGAATTCAAATACCCGATTTCATCCTCACTCAATGCCAATCCTTCTTTCTCATTGTACGCGGCAATGTCTTCAATCTCCAGGATTGGTTCAGGTTGTTTATTGATGGTGAAAATCTCCTGCCCCATGTTTTCGTACAATCGTTTCAGCATGGGGTCATACCCGGCAGAACGATCCGGCACCGGAACATATTCCTCAATACGAGTAATGCCTGTCAGCCCCATGTTCTGGGTAATTTCAACAGCATTGGTACTCCACGGCGTGATCATTTCTTTGCGTGGTCCCACAAAAAAACCGGTCAATGAATCCTGCTTAAGCAGTTCGGCATTACCAAAAAGCCAGTTCAATTTTTGAATGTCTTCTTCCGAAAAACGACTGGTAGTTTGAACAGCAATCACACTGTCCTGGAGAGTTTTAAAGAATAAAATCATGTTGAATCGGTTAATGATTAAATGACATGTTGTAAAACACGCCACAAAGATAAAAATTCCTCAAGAAGATTCAGCTTCAAGCGACTAAAAGAAACCCAATGTGAAAAACTAATAAAGGTTGTTGATAAGCTCTCTCAAGCTTTTTTCGCTGACTTCAATAGAAAGCAAACGTATTCAATATTCGTGTAGCTTTCAATTCTACTAAACCACAGAAAACAGTTGAAGGCACTAGGAGGCAGTTGAAAACAATTGTATGCAACATTTTTCAACTGTCTTCGATAGCTTTCCAGCCTTTCCGACTTTAAACAAATAGACACTTACAGAATATCAGTGCCATGTTGTTCTTCAATGAAAATCGCCTCCACGTAACTTAACCTTCTGTTAACTCCTGTTAAAGCTGAATCCTGATCGATCACACAACGTTTTTAAACGCTATTTTTGTATCCCAAA
>DATFMO010000624.1:0-7186 GCA_035266925.1 Sunxiuqinia sp.
TTCACCTGTTTGATGGCAATCTGGTAATGGCTGATTCGCACAACATGCCATTTAAGGACCACACCTTTGATGCCCTGGCGTTCATCACCACTTTTGAATATTACAAGGACCCGGTAAAAGTCATCCGCGAGGCAGCACGCGTTGGCCGGCACGGAATCGTTTTTGGCATGATGAACCGTAACTCGCCCAAGGTGGTGCGCCGTCGTGTGCAACAAGCGTTTGGCAAAAACCCTTTTTATGTGACCGCCACGTTTTATACCCCTCAACATTTAATCAGTGTGATCCGAGAAGCTTTGGAAGGACGCGAATATTCTATCGAGTGGACCTGCACTGGTCTGCCAAAATGGTTCCCCCTGCAACAGTGGTCAATGCCTTATGGAGATTTCTTCGGATTGTACGTCAAATTATTATCGTAATGGAAGAATTAGCAATTGATACCGGAAAATTAACCGATGAATTTTTCAAAACACATGTTTACCCATTTTGCGGCCACGATCGAAAAGAAGTGCTGATAGGACCGGCATTCGGAACAGATGTGTCCATCGTGCAGCTACCGAACGGATACGAGATGGCACTGACCAGCGATCCACTATCTTACCTTCCAGCTTTGGGATTGGAGGAATCAGCCTGGCTCTCCGTACAACTCATGGCAAACGATATGGCCACAACAGGTGTGGCGCCACAATACGCACAACTGGTTCTAAACCTGCCTAACTACATCAGCGACAGCAGCTTCAAAGCATACTGGAAACACATTCATCAATTTTGCGAACAATTGGGCGTCGCCATCACGGGCGGGCACACAGCACGCTACGAGGGGTTGAACTCTACCATTTCCGGAGGCGGGACCATGATTGCGACAGCCCCGGATGGAACGATGATCTGTTCCCAAATGGCCCGGCCTGGTGACCGCATTTTAGTCACGAAAGAGGCCGCATTGGTCTCAACAGCCATACTGGCCAGAAGCTTTCCCCAAACGGTGAAAAGTGCTTGCGGAATCGACATTTATCAGCAAGCCTGCGAATTGTTTTACCAAACCAGCAGCTTGCAGGACGGCCTAATCGCGGCCAGCCTCAACACCCCTGAACGAAAAGTTGTTCATGCCATGCACGATGTCACAGAGTGCGGAGTTCTTGGAGCGATTTACGAAATGGCAATTGCATCAGGTTGTGGTGCAGAAGTGGAAACCAACCGAATCCCAGCTGGAGAAGCCCAGCAAAAAGTATGCATGCTATTTGATCTTGATCCTTTGCTGGTCGTTGGTGCCGGGTCAATGATCCTGGCTGTGAGCGAAGATGCCGAACAAGCAGTCATTGAAAAATTGACTAAAGCTGGCATTGCCACCACGTCAGTTGGACGTTTTACGAATCAAAAGGATGGATTAACGCAGGTTGATGGAGACCAAAAAAAACCGTTGACACATCCCGGAACCGATCCTTACTGGAAAGCCTTTTTTGACGCCTTTAACAACGGGCTGAAGTGAAAATTCCAATTTCCAGCCGCGGTCTCAGTTAACAGTTAAAAAATCATTGAAACTGCAAACTGGGACTGCATACTGAGACTCGAAACAAAGCGCAGAATTGACATACAAGATTTTTTTTATTGACATGGAAAAGATGAAAAAAATAACAGGTGGTATTTATTTGGTGGTCGATCCAGGCCAGGATGAAGAATACCTATTCCCACGCCTTCAACAAGCGATTGACGGTGGCATTGATTGCATTCAAATCTGGGATCATTGGAAGCCGGATTCTGATCGACAAGCAAGCATTCAACAAATACAAGCATTGGCGGCCGAACAACAAATTCCGGTTCTTATCAACAATAATTGGGAAGTGCTTCAACAATTCAACATGGATGGCATTCACCTGGACCAACCAGACGAAAATTTAGCAGAAAAAGTCGCTTCAATTGGGCATCCATTTTTGATCGGCGTGACTTGCGGAAATGATCTTTCGACTGTTCGATGGGCGATTGATCATCAACTGGACTACATCTCATTTTGCTCAATGTTTCCATCTAAATCGGCCAGCGTCTGCGAAATTGTGAGCTCGGAGACAGTGCAAGAAGCACAACGCTTATCGACCATGCCCATTTTTGTAGCTGGTGGGATTTCATTGGAAAACATTGAATTGCTGAAGTCAACCGGCATGAATGGTGTGGCTGTTATTTCATCGGTATTGGATGCCGAAAATCCGAAGAAAATCGTGGAACAATACCGTGCAAAAATGACGATCAATGATCGCCATTAGTCATAAAATTATCCAATTCGATCTTGGTGTTTACACTTTGTGAGTTTGAGTCTTTGCGACGAAAATCGAGTAAATCCTGCCACGAAGTCACAACGGCACAACGTGAACAAAAAAAATAATCATCAAAATAGAATAAACATAAATTCAAACTAAAAATGAAAAAAGATTTTATCTATAAACTTTGCTGTCCGTTCGATAAACAGGAACTGGATCTGCAAATATTCACCGAAGATTTAAACGACGAAGTGCGCGAGGGAATCCTGATTTGCAACCACTGCAAACGCTACTTTCCGATTATCCATGGCATTCCAATCATGAGCCCGGATGAATACCGCGAAACCGATTTAGAACTTCCGGTGATGAAACGTTGGGCTAATGAACTGGGGAGCAACAAGGTGAAAAACTTTCGGGTACTCGAAAAATAATTGCTCATTCTCATTTCAATGAAAAAGAATCTTCCACGACGGTGAATGACTCCTCGGTGTTGGTTGATTCTTTTTTTATAGGATATTCTACTTGGACACGGCATACCGTGTCCGTACAACGATCAACCGCGAAATTCGCTGGGACTTTTGCCAACTTTATTTTTGAAGAGCCGGCTGAAATAATGAATGGATTGAAAACCCAAATCATAGCTGATTTCTTTGATGCTTTTATCCGTAGCCAGCAATAATTCTTTGGCCCGGATCAATTTCAGTTCCAGGTGATATTTGTGTGGTGAGACACCTGTGTAGCTTTTAAACATCTTTCTGAAATATGAATAGCCAATGTTGTATTCGGCGGCCATGTGCTCCATATCCAACGAAGCTTCCACGTTCTGGCGAATCTTAAAACGCGCATCTTCAATCACAGATGCAACGCGTTTCCCGCGAAATTCACGTTGTTTTTCAAAAGAAATCAAGTAGCCCAGCAACTTCACAATCATCCCTGAGGCAATCTGCTGAAAACCGGGTTGTTCCTCATGAACCAGATCAAATATTTTGTAGTAGGTATCGATCAACTCAGCACGAACTCCGGGATTCAATACCGGTTGATTTTCTGAAAATATGGGATGATTTAAAAATTGATCGGCTACAACGCTATCAAAACCAATGTAGTATTCTTTCCAGCCAGTTTTCCGATTCGGTTTGTATCGATGCCACACGCCAGGACGAATAATAAAAACACTGCCTGTTTTAAGTACAAACTTTCCATCTTTAGTCTCCAATTCACCACCTCCCCCAGTGATATAAAGAATCTGAAATTCCTGAAGCACCCGTCCGTTATTCCAGTTAAAAAAGTAACCACTAGGGTGTTTAACAGGCGGGTAAGCTAGTCCGGGACTGGCCAAATATGAACCAGCAACGTTCAGGTAAAACCCCCAATTTCGATCTTCCTCCCCCGCTGTGAGGTATTTATAAAAATCGTCCATAAGTAAATTTCAGTATCAAAAAGTGCAAACAATCTGCCAGATTGTGTATTGACCCAAAGTGTTAATCAAGCTATTTTTGGATCAAACTTGTGAATTATTAAAATCAAAATTACTAAATTCCTGCTTTTAAATCAGTAGGATAAATCTAATCAAACAATGAATGCATTATTAGGAATCTTTTTTCATGCCTTAGGCGGTGGAGCCTCAGGTAGTTGGTATATGCCCTTCGATTGGGTAAAGAAATGGCGTTGGGAAATCTATTGGATTGTTGGCGGAATTTTTTCATGGTTCATCATGCCTTTTCTGGCCGTTGTAATAACCGTTCCAAACTGGCAGGAAATTTTACACACCGCACAGGGAAGCGTTATTTTCAATACTTATTTAATGGGTTTACTTTGGGGAATCGGAGGTCTGACTTACGGGCTTGCCATTCGCTACCTTGGCATGTCGCTGGGAAACTCAGTATTGCTCGGTATTACATCAGTCGTTGGCTCGCTGGGGTTACCCGTTTTGCGTAACATTCCGGGCGTTGCGGATTTGCTCCCGGCCGGGTTATCATTTGCCGACTTGTTTGACAGTGCCGGTGGACGAATTGTATTGCTCGGGATCGCTATTCTGTTGGTCGGGATTGTTCTTAGTGGTCGTGCCGGTATCAAGAAAGACAAAGACCTGGGCAATGTAAAAAAAGGTGTCAACTCTGAATTTAAGCTATCGAAAGGACTGATCATCGCCATTGTTTCCGGCGTTTTAAGTGCCTTCTTCAGTTTTGGAATCGACGCTGGAAAAGAAATGTCGGGCGTTGCCCGGTCGCTGGCGGTACAACAAGGGTATCCGTTCGTTATGGAAACAGCAACTGGCTTTAAATACCTCTTTGAAAACAACATTATCTTCTTTGTCATCCTCTGGGGAGGACTGACCACCAACTTGATCTGGACCACGATCCTGATCCTAAGAAACAAAACCGGTGGTGACTTCGTTGATAAAAAAACGCCACTGCTTCGTAACTACCTTTTCTGCGCTTTAGCAGGAACAACCTGGTTTTTGCAATTCTTTTTCTATGGAATGGGCGAAACAAAAATCGGAAATGGCGCCAGTTCCTGGACACTTCACATGGCGACAATCATCCTGACTGCCAACCTTTGGGGATTCTGGCGTAAAGAATGGAAAGGCGTTTCAAAGAAAACCTACAACATGATCCTGATGGGAATCGGTGCCATCCTTTTGTCAGTTATTGTTATTGGTGCCGCCAAATGGCTGTATCCTGAACTAAACGCTCTGGGATAATGAAACGGATGGCTTTTAAAATGCACCTGAATGAAGGTCAAAAAGAAGAATATAAAAAACGGCACAATGAAATTTGGCCGGAACTAAAAAAACTCTTGAAAGATGCCGGGATAAGCGAATATTCCATTTTTCTGGATGAAGAAAACAATACCCTTTTTGCTTTTCAGAAAGTTGAAGGAGATGGAGGTTCACAGGATTTGGGAGAAACAGCAATTGTACAAAGATGGTGGGCTTTCATGGCCGATATCATGAAAACGAACCCGGATAATTCACCCGTAAGCGTAGCGTTGGAAGAAGTATTCTATATGGAATAAAATAACCTAACTACCATTACAATGAAAAAAATCAAACCAATCGTGCAGTATTTGCCGCTGGTGATGCTTTCCATCTTATTTTCATCATCAATACAGGCTACCACGCTGGTTACCAAGCTAGCGTGTGAATATCATTCAAACCCTATTGGAATTGATATTGCCAAGCCGCGACTGAGCTGGCAAATTCTGTCTGACGAAAATAACCTGGAGCAGACAGCTTATGAAATCAGGGTGGCTGATACGCCTGAAAACCTCGTTAAACGAAGTAGTTTAATTTGGTCATCCGGAATTGTCAAAAGTGACCAATCGGTGAACGTGACCTATGAAGGTCCACAGTTGATTTCCATGCAGCGTGTCTACTGGCAGGTCCGTATTTGGGACAACAAAGACAAAGTCACCGAATGGAGTGCCCCTGCCTATTGGGAGATGGGCTTACTGGAACCAGACAGCTGGAAAGCTTCGTGGATCAGCATGAAACCGGAAAAGAAAGTGAACGACAAGCGACCTTGCCAATATTTCCGAAAAGAAGTTCTGCTGCCTAAAAAAGTCAAATCGGCCCGGCTGTATGTTACTTCACTTGGACTTTACCAGGTTTTTATCAATGGCCAAAAAGTGAGCAACGACCTGTTCACTCCCGGGTGGACCAGCTACAATAAACGACTGCAATACCAAACGTATGACGTGTCATCAATACTGCAGCAAAATACCACGATTGGTGCCATTTTGGGTGATGGCTGGTACCGTGGAACCATTGGGTTCAACGATACACAAAATTACTATGGCAACCGATTGGCTTTGCTGCTTCAATTGCAGGTCAATTATACGGATGGGACTTCAGAAATGGTCACATCTGACGGTGAATGGAAAGCGACCACCGGCCCTATTTTAGCTTCGAGCATTTACGATGGTGAAACTTACGATGCCCGGTTGGAAATGCCCGGCTGGGATCAACCTGACTTTGACGACAGCATGTGGAGTCTTGTTGAAGTGATTGATCATTCCACGGACATTCTTGTCGCTTCACAAGGAGTACCGGTGAAAGCCATGGAAGAAATCAAACCAGTGAAACTGATCAAAACACCAAAAGGTGAAACGGTATTCGACCTTGGGCAAAACATGGTTGGCTGGGCACGTTTAAAAGTAAAGGGCAACAAAGGAGACAAAGTCACCTTGAAGTTTGCAGAGGTTCTGGATAAAGAAGGAAATTTCTACACAGCAAACCTTCGTCGTGCCAAGGCCACTGACACCTATATTTTAAAAGGTGATGGCGAAGAAACTTTTGAGCCTCATTTCACCTTTCATGGGTTTCGGTATGTCAAGGTTGAAGGCTACCCAGGAACACCAAGCCTGGATGATATCACAGGTGTGGTTATTCACTCGGATATGAAAAAAACAGGGAAGTTCAGTTGTTCTGATCCACTGATCAATCAACTGCAGCACAATATTCAATGGGGGCAAAAAGGCAACTTTCTGGATATCCCAACTGACTGCCCACAACGCGATGAACGACTGGGCTGGACCGGCGATGCGCAGGTTTTCAGCATGACTGCGGCCTTCAACTATAATGTGGCTGCCTTCTACACGAAATGGTTGAAAGATCTGGCTGCTGATCAATTACCAAACGGGAAAGTTCCACATGTCATTCCTGACGTGCTGAATAGTGAAGGTGGTTCTGCTGCCTGGGCTGACGCCTCTGTGATTGTTCCATGGACGGTTTACCTCTCATACGGTGACAAGCGAATTTTGAAAACCCAATACCTAAGCATGAAAGCCTGGGTGGACTACATGAAAAGCCGGGCTGGTGAAAACAACCTGTGGATCGGTGATAAACATTTTGGTGATTGGCTGGCTTTTGCCACAACCCAATCCGATTATCCGGGAGCGACAACCAACAAAGACCTGATTGCAACGGCCTATTATTTTTA
>DATFMO010000625.1:0-9877 GCA_035266925.1 Sunxiuqinia sp.
ATCAACAATTTGCTCAAAAATCGCTGGATTATCCAAATCGAACGTCAAGCCCGGCAACGCAATAAATGTTTGTCGTGGTATCGAGCCATACCATGGAAATCCGGCAATAATGTCAACGCCATTGTCTCTCTTTACCAGGAATTGCTGGGCCGAATTGATCAGATTCCCCATGAACGAATCACGAACCTGCCGTTTATTAAGTTCTTTGGTATATTTTGCTTTTAATCCACCAGATTTTGCCTCTTCAGTGGAGGCTGAGAAAATAATGCTCTCTCCTTTTTTTATTGGCAGCTCAAAATAACCAGGCACGTACAAATCTTCTTTGTAATCATAGCCACGATTTTTCTCTTTCAGGTATTCAATATCATGATACCAGTCAGGTACCGCCACAAATTCGGCTGGTTTTGAAAACTGCATGTTTAAATACGGATAGCCATCATAAAGTCTGATTTTAATACCATTTTCCACCGAAGTATACTTGGTATCAGCATACAAATTGGCTTTGCTCAAGCTGTGTGCGTTCCGAAAACCCAGGAAAGGCCTAAAACGCAGTGTTGTTGGCGAATGGGCATCAACCAAAGTATATTTGATCAGCACTTGTTGCTCATTTTCAACTAACACTCGTTCTTTGCTAAATACGACACCACCAACTCGATACGTCGTTCTTGGTACCCGATCTACCTCAAAATCACGAATGTATTTATGCCCCTTTGGCTCATAATGATCATCCTGATATTTGTGTATTCCCAGGTTAAATTCAGCGCCATGCTGAATAATGGTTTCATCCAACGATGAAAGCAAAACGTGCTTATCCTCGTCCAGTTCGTTAACCGGACAAACAAGTAATCCATGATACTTTCGGGTATTACAACCCGAAATAGTCGTACTGATGTATGAACCTGCCCGGTTTGACCGGAGAACTTCCCTTGAAAGGGAATATTCCAGGTTCACTAAACGACTTTTATCAAACTTAAGGTAGCTCATAGTTCCAGACTTTGGGCTTAATCAAATTAGAAGTTTTATTTATAAGTAATTAGGTAGTTAGATAAAGCTTGAGTATGATACAAAACTACGAAAGAAATTGAATCATTTTCCGGCTTCCTCATTGATACCCATTTAATTCCAGTTCAAAATGTTTTTTCTCTTCTTTTAGATTAAGAAAAGGAAAAATTTTCATTAACCGATCGATTTCCTTTAAGTTATAAAACAGAAATTTTTTATGTTTCTCCGTCCCTGAATTCATGGTACGATGCTCACTAGCCTTAACAATTTTAAGAACCTGGTTGTTGATATCCAGGCTTTCTTTGGCAATCATTACAGCACTGAATTTTTGCCAAATATGATCAACTGCCAAATCACTAATATGCAACATATCAACACTATAAAATCGATAATCCCGCAATTCGTCCATCACAATTTCATAGGATGGGAAATAGGCAACTTGCTCTTCTCCAAAGCCTTTTTTCAATCGGTCAATTGCCAGCAAAAGAGTGGCTTTACTAAGCTGGTTTTCGACTGCACCATCCTTCCAGTGGCGTATTGGACTGACTGTGAATAGGATTCTTAAGTTTGGGTTAAATCTCCAAAGGCTTGAAAGCAGTTCGCGATAGTCATCAACGATCTCTCCGGGGCTCATTCGAAACCGTTTAAATTCCGAAGTCGGCAGTTTATGACAGTTTGAGACGATATCTCCTGTCCGTTTCAACTCATAAACCCATGCCGTTCCCAACGATAAAATCAAATAAGTACTTTCTTTCAACTGTTCTCTTGAACGTTGAACTTGATCGTTCATTCGATCCAAGGTACGTTGAAGTGATGAGGAAGAAAACCGGCTGTGATGATCAAAACTGTGCCAAATGCCGTCTCGTTCAAACAGATCACCTTTGGTATAGTTTTTTCCATCCATCAACAGGCGCAAACTTTTAGCAATCGACCATGGGTTGTATAAAATGCCAAAAGGATTCAAATCAACCTGGTACTTGAGTCGCAACATGCGCGAACCAATATTTTCAGTAAAACAAGATCCGGCCATCATGATTTTCTGATGGTGATCGATTTTCCAACCGGTATCTTTAATGGCCACTTCTGTGAAATACTGATTCATTTAACGCACACGTTTAAAAGGTTCTTTTTTTAATACCATTGCCGTACGAGCCGGCAGATACAAATTCAAATAATGTTGACTCGTCAGTCCACCGGAAGGGCGCGTATAGTAAATCATGCTTTTATCAATCCGGTTTTGCCCACCAAACCTGGATTCATCGGTATTAAACAGAACCCGGAATTTCGACGGTTCCAGCGGAATACCATAATCGGTGAACGATTGGGTTGGGTTGAAGTTAAACACCATCAGGTAATCACCACGCTGATAGCTTAAAATATTGTCGGCTTTATTATCAAAGCGCCAATACACTTCTGGAATATTCAACAAACTGGTATCCCGCACCCACTGCATCATTTCCTTATCAAAATCAGCCAACCAATGATAACGTAACTCTGGATTGTCCGCGAGACTCCAAAGCCGGCGTGCGTTTTTAAACGACCAATTGTTACCCTGGCGAGGAAAGTCAATCCATTCCGGATGACCAAACTCATTGCCCATAAAATTCAAATAGGCTCCACCGGCACATGTCACTGTTGCCAGCCGAATCATTTTATGAAGTGCCATTCCCCGGTCAACAATCATGTTGGGTTGATCTTTCCGCATGCTGAAATACATCTCTTTATCAATCAACCGGAAGATAATGGTTTTGTCTCCCACTAATGCCTGGTCGTGCGATTCAGCATAGCTGACGACCTTTTCATCCAATCGTTTAGAGGTCAATTCAAAGAAAATCTGCCCCATGTCCCAATCATCATCCGGCATTTCTTTGATCAATTTAATCCAGTAATCAGGAACGCCCATGGCCATGCGGTAGTCAAAACCGTATCCGCCATCTTCCAACGGAGAAGCCAAACCAGGCATGCCGCTCACTTCTTCAGCAATTGAAATACCTTTATTGTTAATTTCGTGAATCAGTTTGTTGGACAGGTAAAAATAGCTAACCGCTTCCTGGTCCACGCCACCGTCATAATAGTCTGAATATTTTGTAAATGCTTTCTCCAGTCCATGATCAAAATAAAGCATGCTAGTCACCCCATCGAAACGAAAACCGTCGAACTTAAACTCTTCCAACCAATATCGAATGTTGGAAAGCAAGAAGTGGAGCACTTCATTTTTGCCATAATTAAAACAGTAGGAATCCCAGGCTGGATGTTCACCTTTAGCACCAGCATGAAAAAACTGGTAGCGGGTACCATCGTATTTTCCAAGTCCCTCCACTTCGTTTTTCACAGCGTGTGAATGCACCAGGTCAATAATAACGGCGAGGCCCATGTCATGCGCTTCATCAATCAATTGTTTCAATTCGTAGGGTGTTCCAAAACGCGAAGAAGGTGCGAAAAAGCTCGACACATGGTAACCAAAACTACCATAATAAGGATGTTCTGGAATAGCCATCAATTGAACGGTATTGTATCCTGCTTCTTTAATTCGGGGGAGAATATGTTCCCGAAACTCGGTGTAGGTATGTACCCGCTCTTCTTCACCGGCCATTCCAACATGGCTTTCGTATATCAGCGGTGCTTCGTTCCCACGTTTAAAATCTGGGTATTTCCATTGATACGGTTTTTCGAGAGACCAAACCTGGGCGCTGAAAATTTTGGTCTCTTCATCCTGAACCACACGATTGGCCCATGCCGGAATTCGATTGCCACTGCCGTCATCCCAATGCATGGAAAAGACGTATAAATCGCCATGCTTCAGCTGTCCTTTGTCGAGATAGAGTTCCCAGTTTCCATTCCCGACAGATTGCAATCGATAGTCTTCATGCTCCTGCCAGTTGTTGAAATCACCAACAACATATATTTTTGTTGCATTAGGCGCCCAATCGCGGATTACCCAGCCGTCGTCTGTTCGGTGTAAGCCAAACCAAAGATGTCCGCCAGCAAAGTCTCTCAACGAACCTCCATGAGTCAACTCATGTTCCTTGGCTTTTGCATCGCCATTCCGCGAAATAATGACCGATGCATGAGGTTCAAGCCAGTTATCGTTTTGTATTAATCGAGGTGTGTTCATATTTCTCAAGTGCTTTCCCATAAAGATATAGAATTGACATCAACGAAACCATCAAGAATCATTATAATTCTGGATAATTCATAACATGTTCAAATTCGAAACAATTTGGTAAGATGAATTTAATCAAGGGTTAATTTTCGTCTTCCAGTTGAAAAAGCTCTTCAACAGGCACTTCGAAATGCCTCGCAATTTTTAAGGCAAGTATAGTGTGGCCAATGGATGTCATCTTTTCAAAAGATGACATCCATTGGCCATGCACCCGCTTTATTCATCCTAAGACTTTAAGTCATCGGATGAATCCAAGAAGTGTAAATTTCGCTTCAGCCCATCAAATTTCGTGCGTTTTACAGCTGATTTGCGGAATAGCTCATTAAATAGTGGCTTGTCCATTTGATACCAGTCATCTTTGGAAAGCTCCATCAATTTGGGATTTGGGTTGAAATCCGGTTCATCGTGTGGTTCCGATTTCAGGTTCCAGGGGCAAACATCCTGGCAAATATCGCAGCCAAACACCCGGTTCTCAAACTGATCTTTCAGCGATTCATCCAACTCCCCTTTCAACTCAATGGTTTGGTAGGAAATACATTTTCGGGCATCAACGACATACGGCGCTACAATCGCGTTTGTTGGACAGGCATCCAAACAGCGGGTGCAGGAGCCACAATGATCAAACACCTTCTTTTTATCCGGCTCCAGCTCCAGGTCTACAACCAGTTCTCCAACAAAGAAGAAACTACCATGCTCCACCGAAATCAGGTTGGTGTTTTTACCAATCCATCCCAAGCCAGACTTCACGGCCCAGGCTTTATCCAGCACGGGGGCCGAATCAACAAAAGGACGGCCATTGCAAGGAGCCACGTCATTTTGAATAAACTCCAGCAAGGCTTTGAGCTTTTCCTTCATCACAAAATGATAGTCTTTTCCGAAGGCATATTTTGAAAGGATGGGTGCTTCAGTGTCTTTTTGCATCTCTTTGGGATAGTAATTCAGCAAGACCGAAATGACGGATTTTGCACCTTCAAAGATCAGGCGGGGATCGAGGCGCATGTCTACATTTCTATCCATGTAGCCCATTTCCCCATGCATGTCTTGCTGTAGCCAGCGCTCCAGGCGTGGTTTTTCGTCAGCCAAAAAATCAGCCTCTGAAATTCCGCAATCCAGAAATCCCAGCTCCAGCGCTTTTGCTTTGATACTTTGTGATTTTTCGGCTTGATTCATACTGAAAACAACTCAATTTCAGGATATAAAAATACCCGGTTTTTGCCGGGCATTCAAACTTGAAGTTTCTTATTTTTAAAAGAATCCCAATTCCAACCGGGCTTCTTCACTCATCATCGACTTGTCCCAGGGCGGATCGAATGTCAGTTCAACGTCCGCATCATCAACGCCTTCAACGGTAATAGCAGCTTGCCTGGTATCTTCCACGAGCATATCTGCCACCGGGCAGCCCGGAGCTGTTAAAGTCATAATAACGCTAGCCTTGTTATTTTCATCGACATCAATATTATAGATCAACCCCAAGTCGTAAATATTTACCGGAATCTCCGGATCATACACATCTTTCAGATTGTTTATGATTAAATCAATTCGTGCATCCATGGTTTTTCCTCCTTAACTTGAAATTCTGTTATAAGCAACAGCATACAATTTAATTTGTTTGATCATGGCCAGCAGCCCATTTGAGCGGGTTGGCGACAAATGTTGCTTCAACCCAATATCATCAACAAAGTGTAAATCACTTGCCATCAACTCCTCCGGAGTACGTCCCGATACCACCCGTAACAAAAGCGCTACCAAGCCTTTCACGATAACGGCATCACTTTCTCCTTCAAAATAAATCTTCCCATCGCGAAACTCTGGCACCAACCACACACGCGACTGGCAACCTTTAATCAGGTTTTGATCCGATTTTTGTTTCGGATCCAGCTCTTTCAAATCGTTCCCCAATTCAATCAGGTAACTGTATTTATCCATCCAATCTTCGTAGATGGAAAATTCCTCAACTATATCTTGTTGTATATCTTCTATACTCATGAAACTTAGCTTTTAAAGTTTGCAAAGGTCGCAAATTTTCATTGATTCGGAAAATGATCTTTCCGCAAACTGTGAAATAATAAACTTCACGTTACATGGTAGTAAGAAATACCCTGAACACGGTATTTAATTGGGCAACCCAGCCTCCTAATTTTGTTTCAACCCAAATTTAAAAACAAGTATTTACTTTAAATCGAATTAAAATGAAACGCACTTTCACACAGTTAACAACCTTACTATTAGTATCCTTCCTTATCCTCGCGCAGACATCATGTAAAAAAGACAGCAGCCCATCAGGCAGCAGTGGAGAAATCAAATTAAACATTGACGGAACAGCATGGGAGGCCAGTTTAGCAGTTCAGGCAACCTACAACAACAATGTTTTGGTGATTGGAGGATCGGACGGAAACAGCCAGCAAGTCATGTTGACCATAATGAATCCGTCAGCAGGGGAAACTTACGATTTTGGAGGACTTGGCAATACCAGTTACATTGGTCAATGGTCAGCCAGCCTTGGACAAACGGAAACTTACTCCACCTTCGCCTTTCAATCCAAATCTGGTCAAATCAGCATCTCCAAATTAACAGAATCTCTTGCAGAAGGGACATTCTCTTTCAAAGCAAAGAATACGGCGGGGAATATGGTCAATGTCTTAAACGGATCCTTTTCAGTGAACTTTTAGCTTTCCGATACTTTCTGGTTTTAATTTCACTATCCTTTACGCGGGCCTTGCTCTGACCCGCTTTTCTTTTCCCAACCCAAAAAATAGACAATCCGATTTCCATTATTGAACCATAATTCTCCTTTAGGCGTTCATTAACAAAACCTTGTAACCAATCGGTTATAAAAAGACCAAAACCTTATGGAGAAAAAGTTACTTCTCTTCTGCATTGTCGGGCTCCTTGTAAATTTTCACCTTGGTTTTGCCCAGGACTCCATCCGTATTGCCAAAGAAATTCAACGGGCAAAAGCCACGATGATCTCCACCCCTGACAGTTGCTTGATTTATGCCAACAACATTATTTTATGGGCAAAAGCTAATAGCTATAACTACCAAACTGCCCAAGGCTTAAAAATGAAAGGTGCCTATTTTCACGTACGGGGCATCCCTGACTCAGCTATTTTTTATTATGGTCGAGCCGCAGAAATTGATCGTCAAAACAATCGATTGACCGAAGCCGGAATCAACAACATCAATATTGGGAACGTCTACACCCGAAAAGGCAATTTCGATATGGCACTGAAATTTTCCACGTCCGCCTATCAGTATTTTGATAGCATTTCAGACAAAGCACATAAAATACTGGCTTTGCGCAATATTGCTCAGATTTATTCCTTAACTGGGGATAACGAAAAAGCCTTGACTTATTTCAAGGAAATATATGACGACCTTTCGACTACAAAAGATACCATAAACCTGGCGCACGCAACCAGTAATTTGGGAACCGTTTACATCACGCTAGGAGACATGGAGCAGGGCAAAAAATATACTTTGGAAGCATTGAAAATGTTTGAACACGTACCCGATTACACCGCCATGGGAGCTTGCTACCAAATGTTAGGGAATGTATTCAAAAATCAACAATTACTGGACTCGGCCAACATTCAATACAAGCTAGCCTTGCGATGCTACGAAATCAGCAAGTACCCCTTGGGACTGAGCCAAACCTATTACAACCTGGGAGAATTTCAGGATGTGAGGGGCCATCACGACAAAGCCATTCACTACTTCCGGAAATCGATCGATTTTGGGCTGCAAGCCGGTGACGTCGATTTGCCAAGGCTCGCATCCAAAGACCTGTCCGCTGATTATGCCAAAATCGGCGACTTTAAAAAAGCCTACGAAACCCATGTTAAATACCATGATCTTTCGCAGCAGGTTTTGGATCATGACAAACAAACCACAATTGCCCAATTGGAAACCAAGTTTGAAACTGCCCAAAAAGACAAAGAAATCGAAATTCAAAAAACCCAAATAGCTGAACAAGAATACAGAATACTGCGCAATAAACAGTTCATTTATGCCTTGCTATCGTTTCTTGCGATTGGCATTTTGGCCTTTTTGTACTGGCGTTCACGGTCAAAAGTGAAAGCATTGCAACTACAGGAAAAATACGGACGGGAAATCCAGCAACAGCGCATGATGGCCATCATCGATTCACAGGAAAGGGAGCGGAAACGGTTCACCGCCGATTTGCACGACAGTTTTGGTCAGTTGATCTCCATATTGAAAATGAATATTTCAGAATTGTCGGATGCTGCACAAAAGAATTCATTCTCGAAAATGGAAAAATTCCACGAGTGCAAAAGTGTTATCAACGATATGTACCAAGAGTTACGAAATGTCGTTTTCGACCTGCTGCCGCAAGCCTTGGTTTCTGGTGGCCTCGAACCGGCACTGAAAGAATTTGCCGCCCGCCTCAACCGTAGTGGAAAGACGCTGGTTGAGGTGCTATGCTATGATTTGGAAGGATTGAGCAAAGACGCTGAAGTTGCTTTGTACCGCATTTGCCAAGAGTGGATCAACAACATCTTGAAATATTCTGACGCCACCACCATCACCATTCAGTTAACAACCGATGAAAACGAACTGACCCTGACTATTGAAGACAATGGGATCGGCTTCGACAAAAACCTGTTGATCAACAGCAAAGGAAATGGATGGAAAAACATAAACAGCCGTGCCGGTATTTTCCACGGCGAGCTGGATTTGGAAACAGCTCCGCACACAAAAGGAAATTTATTGATACTCAATATACCAAAAACCGAAGTGCAAATCAAGGAGCGAAAAATACCCGCCTGACGGTATTGTCCCAGCCTAATTTCCATGCGAAATTAGCGGATATGTTGCGGTATTTGTTACATAAAACCTCAAAACCAATCAAAATGAATGTCACACTCATTGACGACCACCCAATTTTGATGAATGGTCTGGTATCGATTCTGAAATCGTCCGGAATGGTCAACATTAACGGAACAGGCGGCTCTGTAAAAGAAGCGCTGGAACTGCTGGAAAAACAATTGCCCGACATTTTGGTGTGCGATTACAATTTACCTGATGAAAGTGGCTTATCGCTCATTCAACGAGCTAAGCGACTTTACCCGTCGTTAAAAATTATTGTGCTCAGTATGCATAGCGAACCGTATCTAGTAAAAGAAATTCTAAAAGAAGGCGTTCAAGGGTATATTTTGAAGAAAGACACGCAGGAAGAACTGCTCACGGCATTGGATGTCGTTTATGCCGGACGGATGTATTTTTCAAACGAGATCAACACCATTTTAATGAATGCGCTGAATGAGCCCAGCGAAAACAAACTACTCACACCCCGTGAACTGGAGATTCTGCAGTTGATTGCGGAAGAATGCACCAACAAAGAGATTTCGGGAAAACTGTTCATCTCTGAACGTACCGTGGAAACTCACCGCAAAAACATCTTCCGCAAAACAAAAACCAACTCGCTGGTTGGCCTGATCAAGTTTGCCTACGCCAACAATTTGATTTGAACGCACGGAACTGGAAGCAGGAAAAAACATGCTCCAGCATTCCCTTTGGAATTTGGTTCCTGGAATTTGGAATTATGAAAATATACATACATGAATCAAGGACACGGCATATCGTGTCCCTACTCATATTCTGCAACCCGGAACTCAAAACTTCAAACTCGAAACTTACAACTCTCCCATCCGTGCCAGTGGGTAGTTCAAATTACCCAATCCATTCGATT
>DATFMO010000626.1:0-12034 GCA_035266925.1 Sunxiuqinia sp.
TCACTGGAAGTGCGATTCAACTGATGTTTCTGGATAAAATACTGGATAAGCTTTCCTTGGATAATCTTGGCGTCTTATTCATCCATGGGCTAAATCCATACGGGTTTAAGTACCAGCGAAAAGTTACTGAAAACAATGTCGATTTAAATCGAAATTGCACGACTAATCCTGAATTATACGAAAGTAAAAATCCGGGGTATGCCAAGATGTCGTCCTTGCTCATTCCGCAAAGTACTGTTTCAATTGAGAAACTTCAATATCGCTTTTTCCATTTAAATGCCATTTATAAAATTATAAAAGAATCACTGCCTGTTTTGCGCCAGGCCGCACTGCAAGGACAATACGAGTTTGAAAATGGAATTTATTATGGTGGCCGAAAGCCTGAACCACAAATAAAAGATCTTGAATCGCTATTGGGTGGCATCATCAAAGATTACCGGACGATTTTAAATGTAGATTTGCACACCGGCTATGGCCAGCGAAATAAATTGCATCTTTTTCTGAATCCGGTGGAAGACAAAATCGTGCTCGATAGCTTGCAATATATTTTTAAAGACGAAGAGATCGATTGGGGAAACACGCAGGATTTTTACACCATCAACGGGGAATACCTGGAGTGGATCAACCAACTGGCTGGCAACTCGCTGTGCATCCCCATGCGGTTTGAATACGGCACCCTCGACAGCCATACATTAATGGGCTCGCTCAATTCAATACAAATCATGATCAGCGAGAATCAAGGGGCGCATTTTGGTTTCAGGGATCAAAAGTCGGAAGAAAAGGTAAAAATCGATTTCCGGGAAATGTACTACCCCAGTTCACACGAATGGCGGTCTAAAATCCTTCGTGATTCGTTTGAAATGATGAGTCGGATGATGGAACGATTCCAGGAATTTGAACGGCACGAACGGATCGTCATTGAGAGCAACGCAAACGCCAGTGTTTTCGGTCAGTTTCTCCCCAACAAACTGAAATCCTAAAAATGTTCGACTTACCTGTTTAAATGATTTCAATTTTTCAACCAGAATCAGGTCAACTCAATCGACGTAATTTCCGATAAAATGCCCAAACATCCTCGGCAACCAATGAAACCATAGCCGCGATTAATATTCATTATTATTCAACCAAAATATCAACTGTCGTCAATAATAGTGTTTAATTTTTCAATAGTGTTGAAATATTAAACAATCATGTCAAAAATCTACAAATAAGACGATTACACCCACCACTACTGTATTCTGTTTAATTATTCAACAGTACCATCTGCTTGCTCCCACTAAATAAAAGCACCCAACAAGCTGTTTATCAGACGATTTACTGCTATTCGTTTTTTTGGCATTCTATTTGGCTAACAATACGGCAAGCCAAATAGAACGCAGATTATCAATCCATTATAAAATTTTCAAACTAAAAATCATCTAACATTTAACAACATGAAAACCTTTTTATCATCCTTTTTTCTGGCTTCATTAATCGCCTACTGTTTTTCCGGCTTTGGAAAAATGATTAATGATTCCGAGGCAGGAAGCTCAACTTTGCAAAGCGAAGAAAATGTGCTGCAGATATTGAGTTCGCCAGAGCTCGCTGAACTGACTTCGAACTGGGTAGCAGGATATCATCAATTACACCCTGAACTCAAAATAACCACAGGTTTAATGGATGACAATACAGCCGTTGAACCTGGAAGTATTTATTTACTCACACCAAATCAACAGGCAATTGTAACAAGTGAAAGGACTTGGCAAATGGCGATTGCCCACGAACTTATTGTCCCAATTTTTAATGCCAACAATCCCCTGTTTGAAGAAATTTATACGCGTGGTATTTCTTCAGAAGATTTTGCAATGATTCTTTCCGACAACCCGAATTGGTCAAACGTGCTCAACGGAAGTCCATCTCATCCAATTCAAACTTTTGTCGTTGAGGAACAACAGGTTATTTCAAACATTGCAGATTTTATGGGGACTGATGAATCAGCTGTTCGTGCCACTAAAATAACCCCCCCGAAAAAACTGATTGCTGCTGTGCAAAAAGACAAATATGCAATTGGTTTTTGCAAACTTACGGATGTATTGAATCCCAACACAAATGATTGGATCAATCCGATTAGGATTCTTCCTATTGATAGAAACAGGAACAATCGGCTGGACAGTTTTGAGAATATTTACAGCACTCCGGATCAATTGACCCGTGGGGCATGGCTCGGAAAATATCCCCGAGCATTGCGCAATAATATTTATGCCGTTGCTTCTTTTGAAAAAGTAAATCAAACGGCCATGAATTTCCTGATCTGGTTGAACAAAGATGGACAGAACGATTTGGGAAACTCGGGCTTTGTTGTCCTTTCAAGCCGTGAGCAAAAAGCGAACCTTCTGGCTATGTCCCAACCGATAGCCTCTCCCGAAGAACCCGCTGCTGCCGCTCCGTTGATCTCATCTGGCTGGAAACTAACCATTGGCCTAATCGTCATCATCTTCGGAATTGTTCTTATTCTTTCCAGACAAAAACGCCAGAACAATATCCAAAGTGAAGATATAGCAACCAATCCCGCACTGAACGAGAACACAGTTTTGGCACCTGCCGGTTTGTATTACAGCAAGTCTCACACATGGGCATACAGAGAACCGAATGGAATGATCATCGTAGGCATTGACGATTTTATGCAGCACCTGACAGGACCACTAACCCAAGTGAAAATGAGATTGTCGGGCGAGAAGGTAAGTAAAGGTGAAAAAATTATGACCTTGGTTCGTGAAGGAAGACAGCTTGAGCTCTATTCACCTGTATCCGGAACAATCAGCCTGCAGAACGAACGATTGAACAACCAACCTGACGGAATCAATTCAGCACCCTATACCGATGGATGGGTTTATTTAATTGAACCTTCCAACTGGTATCGCGAAATCCGCTTCCTGTTTACCATTGAAAAATACCGGGAATGGCTGGAAGATGAATTTATCAGGCTAAAAGATTTCCTGGCAGCATCAGCAAATACCAATCAAACTGTCTTTAATCACCTGATTCTTCAAGATGGTGGAGAACTGATAGACAATGTACTGGCCAATCTCGATCCCGAAGTTTGGGAAGATTTCCAAACCGAGTTTATCGATAAAGCCAGGTAATCCAATAAACCATTCTTGAATCACAAACTTCATAAAAATAGAATCATGGGAATCGATAGACGAGATTTTTTCAAAACCCTTGCTGTCACCGGTTTGTCGGTCATTGGTTACGAAGCTCTTGGAGCGAGTAATCCGCAAGCATCTGAGACAGAATTTCATGGTGTACTTTACGACTCCACCCGTTGTGTTGGATGCCAATCCTGTGAAGTAGCTTGTGCCGAAGCACACGATCTTCCAATACCAACCGACATTGTTGAACCTGGTGTAATTCGAAAAACAAGCGAAAAACAGCGATGTGTCGTCAACAGTTATGACACCCCAAAAGGCGAAGTATTTATGA
The DNA here is from genome assembly GCA_035266925.1 of Sunxiuqinia sp. Classification (GTDB taxonomy): domain Bacteria; phylum Bacteroidota; class Bacteroidia; order Bacteroidales; family Prolixibacteraceae; genus Sunxiuqinia. The sequence goes on from DATFMO010000626.1 coordinate 3,463, forward strand.
GGACGGCATGCATGCATTGCAACGAACCGGCCTGCGCTGCCGCATGCCTGACCCAGGCGATGTATAAAACCAAAGAAGGCCCGGTGATCTGGCGCGGAGATAAATGTATGGGGTGCCGCTATTGCATGGTTTCTTGCCCATTTGGTGTTCCAAAATTTGAATACCATAGTGCCAATCCAAAAATCCAGAAGTGCGATATGTGTTACGATCGAATCGTCAAAGGCGGAAAGCCAGCTTGTGTTGAAAGCTGCCCGGCCGAAGCCCTGTTTTTTGGAACCCGGCGTGCATTGATAGCTGAAGCACATCGAAGGATTGTTGAAAATCCAGGGACATATGTCGACTCCATCTATGGGGAGAGTGTGGCTGGCGGAACGGGTTATGTATCCCTGTCGCCAGTTCCGTTCAATCAAGTTGGGCTGAACACGAAACTCCAAAATTCATCTTATCCGGCACTGACAAAAGGGTTCTTGTACAGCGTTCCCTCCATTTTTGTTATTGTCCCATCATTGCTCTTGGGCATCCACGAAGCCACAAAAAACAAACAACCTAAAGACGAAGATCATGACTAGCCCAATTTATTCCATTAAAAAAGAAAAACAAAGCGCTTCAACGTGGCGATTTTTCATCAGTGAACTCAAACCTAAAGGACCTTGGCTTACCTGGTTCAATGTTATTTCAATTCCAATTATTGTGCTTGGTGTCGTTTTAATTGTCATCCGTTTTGCCAGGGGAATTGGGTCAATCACCAACCTGACACAGGATGTCCCCTGGGGTTTGTGGATTGGTTTTGATGTAGTGACCGGCGTTGCCTTTGCAGGTGGAGCCTACATCCTGACATTTATGGTTTATATTTTAAAATTGAAAAAATACCAATCCATCGTTCGGGTAACGGTTTTGAATGGATTTCTGGCCTACTTGTTTTATGCAGGAGCGCTGTTGCTCGATCTCGGGCGTCCGTGGAACGTAATCAACCCGATTATCGGTAACAGCTTCGGGACAAGTTCAGTGCTCTTTTTGGTAGCCTGGCATTTCTTACTTTACATGCTGGCAGAGCTGATTGAATTTTCACCGGCAATTGCCGAATGGCTGAGTGCCCGCCGCGCCCACAAAATACTGTCGACGCTCACATTGGGTGCCGTAATTTTTGGCATTACCCTGTCAACCCTCCACCAGTCGGGGTTGGGAGCACTCTACCTGATGGCCAAACCCAAAATCCATCCGCTTTGGTATTCCGAGTTTATTCCGTTACTCTTTGTTGTGTCAAGTGTCTTTGCAGGGCTATCAATGGTCATTCTGGAGGGCTCCATTAGCCAAAAAGTATTTTCAGACCAAATCAGTCCTAAAAATCACAAAGCTCACAACAGCATCCTCACAGGGTTATCCAGGATTTGTGCCTTTACCATGTTTGCCTATCTTTTCCTTCAAATCCTGGTATTCATCCACGGGAAACACTGGGTCTACATCAATTCCCCTATGGGTTATTGGTTTTTGCTCGAAATGATTGGTTTCGTACTCGTGCCAATGCTCTTGTTCTTTTACAGCTCCCGGACAAGCAACACTCTGATTACAAAATTGGCAGCAATTCTAGCCATCATCGGGATTATCCTGAATCGTCTAAATGTATCGGTAATTGGTTTTCAATGGGATGCAGCAGTCCATTATGTGCCATCCTGGATGGAAATTGTAGTTACGCTGACCATCATCTTTACCGAGCTCTGGATTTTCCGCTGGGTCATCAACCGGATGCCGGTTTTGCGGGAATCTCCTTCCTGGGCTAAAAATCATCATGAATAAAAACAAAAATTATGGACGGATTTACATACCACAACATTTTCGACACCAAAGGAATTGAATACCTTGTTGTCATCGCATTTTTCGCAGTTCTTATCCCTTTTTGGTATCTGCTGAACAGAAAAACCAAGGGAGCTAAACTCATCCAAAATGCGGCACGGCTGGTTACGGCCAATTCGTTACGTATTCCTCAAGGGCTGTTTTTCAGCAAATACCACACCTGGACATTCCTTGAAAAGACGGGTGAAGCAAAAGTGGGAATGGACGATCTGCTTCTCCATTTTACAGGTGAAGTAACCATTGATCGACTTCGCGAACCAGGTGAACAAATCAGAAAAGGAGAATTACTGACCACGATCAACCACAATGGGAAGAACCTTCGTATTCTCTCCCCCATTTCGGGTGTCATACAGGAAACAAACGCCGATTTAACAGCAGATTCTTCACCATTACAGAGCAATCCATATCAAGAAGGATGGTTATACAGCATTTTACCCTCCCACTGGAAAGCAGAAACCAATAGCTGCTTCTTGGCTGAAGATGCCTCTCAATGGGCTTTTCAGGAACTGGATCGATTTAAAGACTTCCTGGCTACTTCGGTTTCGAAGTACTTTTCGGAACCCTCAAAGGTAGTGCTGCAAGATGGTGGTGAATTGATTAATCATCCGCTGGCTGAACTGCCACAAGAAGTATGGCAGGACTTCCAGGAGGCTTTTTTGAGCTAGTTTATTGTGTCAATCTAAATTGAGTTATCCTGAGTTTCCTTCTGCATGACAGACAGAGCTCAGGGACTCAATTTAAAAAGACATTAACCTACCATCAGAGGAAACAACACCAAAATCAAAACCTGATAACCGGACGACGGCATAAACAACAAATGTTTAAAAACAAAATAAAGCATTGGGGTTGATTTCAATTTTAGAATTACCTTCGTCTTTAATTAACTAGCTCTTAAACCTGCATGCCTTGGTTTAAAAAAATAAAAAACAAAAATGGGATTGGAAAACCGATCATGGCCGGGTACGTCAAATTCCGATCCTCAATTTATGGCCGGGTGGTTATTATCATCACCATTTCCCTAACCTTTTTGTTTGTTGCTTTTGGTGTCATTTTTCGATCGGTAAATGAACGATATATGAAGTCGGTCATCAGCGAAAACGGCAACAACATTGGCTTTTTAGTCGAAGGTGCATTGTACCATTCCATGCTCGAAAACGATCAGACTTCCCTACAGCGGACACTGGATTTGATTGATACCATGTCGGGGATCGACAACGTGAGCATGTACGATCAGAACAACAACCTGGTTTACACATCCATTGCAACTGGATCAACCAAACACAGCGACCCAGATTGCATCAATTGCCATCAGGATTTTGACCAAATGTTTTTGCGCGATGTGCGATCGTACCGAATTATCGATGCGAACAGCGAATGTATCATGAACCCAAATATTGGAGACAAGAACGTTCGTAGCCTGATGATCAAATCACCCATTCTCAATAACCCTTCCTGCTCAACGGCTGCCTGTCATGCCCATAGCCCGGAAGAAAAAGTATTGGGATCACTGATGATCAAAATGCCATTGGAACGAATGGACAATGTCCAGCAAGAATCAACGGCCGATTATTTTTTACTGGCCGCCCTGATGACCGTTTTGCTCATCCTCTCATTGATCCTTTTCACGAACAAAAAAATCAAAAAGCCACTCAATGAAATCATTGAAGCCAGCCTGGCCGTGACACGAGGTGATAAAAACACGAGGTTAAAAATTAAGCCCAACCAACTTTCCGACATGCGGATGGTGTCCATTGCCTTCAATGAAATGCTGGATAATTTGCAAAAAGCAACCCTGGAACTTCAAAACTGGTCGCATCAACTGGAATACAAAGTCCAAAAGAAATCGGAAGAACTGGGACATGCCCAAAATGAATTGATCAATATTGAGCGGATTGCCTCGCTTGGCAAATTGTCATTATCAGTTGCACACGAAATCAACAACCCACTTTCTGGAATCCTGGTATACACAAAATTAGTGCACAAGCAACTTAGCAATCCAAATTTGGATCAGGAGAAAATTGCCACGATGATGAAACATCTAAAATTCATCGAGAGCGAGACCAAACGGTGTGGTGACATCGTGAAAGGATTACTGGACTTCTCAAGAAAAGACCAGGAAGGTTTTGAGCCCCGTCACTTGCACGAGATCCTTTTAAATACCGTAGAATTAATGGACCATCCGATGAAAATTGCCAATATTCATTTTCTGTCGGATTTTTCAGCAAAAAAAGATTTAATTTCCTGCAGCCCAAATCAAATCAAGCAAGCCTGCGTTGCAATTCTGGTGAATGCTTCAGAAGCGGTTTCCGAAAATGGCGAAGTGGTTGTCCATACTCTCAACCCGGACAACGACCATATCCGGGTCGAATTTATTGATAATGGAGTGGGAATTGACGAAGAAGACATCGCCTATATTTTTGAGCCCTTTTTCTCGACCAAGGAAAAAGTCAGTGGAATCGGGCTCGGGCTCTCGATTGTCCACGGCATCGTCCAAAATCATAAGGGGAAAATCGAAGTAAAATCGGAACGGGGAAAGGAAACGGTCATAGCCATCAATTTCCCATTAATCAAGACATAAACATAAAAACCATGGCAAAAAAGATTTCCATTTTAATTGTTGATGATGAACGATCTGTCCGGGACTCCCTGTATAATTGGTTTATCGAAGACGGTTATAACGTGGTATGTGCCGAAGATGCCAAGAAGGCTTTGGTGCTGCTCGAATCCGAAAGTTTTGACATTGTTCTGGCCGATATTAAGATGCCTGGCATGGACGGATTGGAGATGCTCAAACGAATCAAAACAATCCACCATGAAGCCATTGTCATTATGATGACAGCCTTTGCGACTGTCAACACAGCAGTGCAAGCATTGAAAGACGGCGCTTTTGATTACGTCACCAAACCCTTTGATCCGGACGATTTATCGCATATGATTCGAAATGCAGCCAAACAAGCCAGCTTGATAGAAGAAAATGAAATATTGAAAGACAAAGTGGTCTCACTTGAAAACGTGGAAGACCTGATTGGTAAAAGTGAGGCGATGCAACGGGTACTCCGGGAAATCGAAAGTGTAGCTCAATCCAATGCGTCAGTTATTATTACCGGAGAAAGTGGAACGGGAAAAGAATTAGTGGCTCGTGCTATTCATTCCAACTCTCCACGTAAATTTTTTCCATTGGTCAGTGTCCATTGTGGAGCATTGTCTGAAAGCTTGCTTGAAAGTGAACTTTTTGGTCACGAAAAAGGAGCATTCACCGGGGCTGTTTACAACCGGAAAGGGCGGTTCGAAATGGCCGACAATGGAACCATTTTCCTCGATGAAATTGCAACCATCTCACCAAAGATGCAAGTCGAATTACTTCGTGTTCTGGAAACGAAAAGTTTTGTGCGTGTTGGAGGAAACAAGGAAATCAAGTCTGATTTTCGGGTTATCTGCGCCACCAACCGCGACCTTAAGGCTATGGTGGACATTGGAACCTTCCGGGAAGATTTATTTTACCGGCTCAATGTAGTCAATATCCAGGTACCACCTTTGCGCGAACGCGTGGAAGACATCCCGCTGCTCACGGAATATTTCATTAAAAAATATTGCACTACGATGAATCGGCCAGTCATGTCGATTGAACCCGCCGCACTGGCACGATTAGCAGAGTTCCCCTTTCCGGGCAACATCCGGGAGCTGGAAAATATGGTGGAGCGGGCCATCGTCGTTGGAAACAACAAAAAGATCTGTCTGAAAGACCTTCCGATCGAAAAATCAGAAGCGATGCCCTCTTTTGAAAGCCTGGATGAATTGGAGAAACACCATGTTTTTCAAATCCTTAACAAATACAATTGGAATATTTCAGCTTCAGCAAAAGCATTGAAGATTGACAGGGTCACCCTCTACAATAAAATCAAAAAATACAATCTCAAACAGGACATTAATTCTGCTCTTTAAACGAAAAGGACTCAAAAGCCATTTCATCCGTAAGACATCCTATTCATGAAGCCGAAAAGTATCACGCTAATTTCGTTTGGATATTTCGGGAAAAACTTTCTCGGCGAAATCATTCATGATGTCGAGCGTGAATTCTCACTTCGAGTGAAAACCCAGGATGGATTTCTCGATTTGAGCGAATATTTTGATCCGGCACGCAAACAATACAATGGCGACAAATTATTGGAGGTTATCGAAACCAACTTTGCGTCAGACCAATCAAAAACCCTTGGGCTATTCAATGTCGATCTTTACATCCCGATATTAACCTTCATATTTGGTCAGGCCTTTTTAAACGGTCGTTGTGGTATTGCATCGGCCTACCGACTACGCAACGAACGCTATGGAATTGAGGCCAACGAAACAGTTTTTATCGATCGGTTACGAAAGGAAGTGATTCATGAGCTTGGACACACCTTTGGGCTAATCCATTGCCAAAATCCCATCTGTGTCATGCGTTCAAGTACCTATGTTGAAGATATTGACCAAAAAGGTTGGTCGTTTTGTCCAAAATGCAAAAAGGAACTGGAAATTTGATTCTGGATGCTGGGTTCGAGATACTTGATAGAGATCACACCAGTTCTATCGAAGTAATCTCTGGCAAAATGCCTAATCGCCCTTGGTACCCGATGAATCCATAGCCTCGATTGACATACAAATACTGGTTTGCTTTTTTATACAACCCGGCCCATTCTTTATAAAAGTACTGAACAGGGCTCCATTTGAAGCCCGGGATATCAATGCCGAACTGCATGCCATGGGTGTGCCCACTCAAGGTCAAATCAATATCCCGATATTCTTTGCGCACTTGTGCGTCCCATTGCGAAGGATCGTGACTCATGAGAATTTTTACAGGAATCGATTCATCCATTCCGGTCACCGCCTTTTTCAGATCACCATGTTGAGAAAACCCTCTTGCACTCCAATTCTCAATTCCGATCAGGGCAATTTGTTGGCTGTCTCGCTCCAAAACGACATGTTCATTCATTAACAATCGCCAACCCAACGATGCCTGGTGCTCTTTCAGTTTTTCCAAATTTTGCTTTTTGGCTTCATCGGACGGCCAGTGAACGTAATCGCCATAATCGTGATTCCCCAACACGGAATACACGCCCATGGGAGCTTTCAGCTTGTTGAACACATCCATGTACGGTAAAATTTCGGTTGCCCGATCGTTCACCAGATCGCCGGTAAATAAAATCAAATCCGGCTTTTCATTCAAAACCGCCTGAATACCTTCTTCAACTGCACCGGGATCATCAAAACTTCCCGAATGAATATCGGAGATTTGCACAATCTTCAAGCCTTTAAACGCTTCCGGCAAATTTTTCAATGACAGCCGAACACGTCTCAACTTATAATTATAGCGGTTTGACATTCCATACACCAAGCCCGTGGTCAGCGCGCCGCCAATTAACAAAGCCGATTTTGAAATGAAGGAAAAACGACTGATAAAACGCGATCCTTCCGGCGGACTGCCTGCCGGATGATGGCGGAACGAAAGAAAAAAGTTGACGATGTTTGGGACAATCATGACGATATCGGAGATCAACATGATGAGAGCCACGACAACCTGTCCAATAAAAACACCTATCAAAACATTGACCGTGTATTTCAGGGCAACTGATGGCCAGCTGGTTCTTCCCCAATGCGGAAATGCATAAAGGCTCCAAAGCGTTGCCAATGCCAGAACGATATAAAAAACGAACAACCAAACATGCCAACTGCCGGTTGTATTTCGAAGAGCTGTCCTCACCGCCACATACGAATAGTATTCAACAGCAAGCACAAAAAGAATAAAAAATAATAATCGACTCATTGTGTTCTTGTTTTCATTGCAATTCCAATCATCCTCCTGACACATCAAGATACGCTCTATAAAGATGAGACGAATAACGACAGGAAATATTTTCTATTAACAAGTTTTTCGAGAAGATGGTTGCAGGCACGATAAGAATAAGAAATGAATTCGAAAATCAATAGGCGAACGAAGCACTGAGTTGATGCACTTTATTAGCGTACGCAGTCATAAAAGACGAATATTCGTTGAATTGCTCATACAATAATTTAAATGAAGAACATGTATTTCCCGAACGATCCAATGGACAACGAAGTTTTCGGACTTGCTCTACCTTCTCGGAATTCCAGACCGACAAAAAAGATTGCTGCAAAACATTGCCCAGTGCTTGCTCGTCGAACAAACAATATTTCACATCTCCGTTGGCATCAATGTAAGCAGCCGAAGTACCGCATGGACAGGCTTCTTTGTAGGCATTGAACCGACTTCCATCCATTGCCAAATTGGCTCTTATCGGGATTTTGAAAAAGCAGGGTTGTGTCACCTCAACCAATGTAGGATTTCCACCAGAAGCCTGAATGAGTTGATACTGTGCTTCAGCCATCTTTTCACCCGAAATTAATTCACGAAACAACTTCTTCCGGGCCCTTCCATCTGGAAATAACACCCGCAATTTGAACTTTGAAACACCAAGTGAGGAAACAAACTGGTAGGTATTTATTAAATCGGGAAAATTTGACTCACACAACGAAAAACGGATGGATACATCCAACCCGGCAGCCAGTGCACGCTTTATTGCCAAAACAGCTTTCTGAAATCCTTCAGAATCGCCACGCAGCCAGCTATGCAGGGTGTCCCACGGATGGCGTCTGCCATCTTTAAAAATTTGTTTGCCGGATGAATCCAAACCAATTTGAACACGGGTGATGCCGGCTTCCTTCA
>DATFMO010000627.1:0-8312 GCA_035266925.1 Sunxiuqinia sp.
AAAAACGAAAAGACGGCATCTTCCTGAATTATTCAGACAAGGAAAAATTTTTACTCGATTACCTTGAAAAAAATGACACCATTAGCCAATCAGCTTTTACCCGAAAAGCCCGGATTACGTTTCGTGAATCGGAGCGCATTCTTTCAGACTTCATCGTGTTGGGCATCATTGAACTTCGACTGGACGAGAAAAACATTCGCTACGGCTTGTCTGAAAACTTCAACCGCGAAGAATGGGAGACCTCACATCTTGATTAAATTTCACACCCCCATTGATCCATTTTCATGTTGATCAATGAACTTTTCAAAGCGTTGTTCATTCTATTACCAGAGTGAATTAAAAAAACATCCATGAAACAATTAGGTAGATTATCACTTATAGTCATCATCAGTGCGTTGTTTTTTGTGCGTTGTGGGAATGACCAGGGAACCGGGTTTACTCCCGACAATCCGGGGACTACTTCAGGAGGAACCCATCAAATTGTCCCTCACGATTTTCTTTCGGAAGATGATTTCAACCAATTGAAAATTGAAGTCACTTACGTTGGTAATTACCAACCACAAGCTGCGTCGCTCGATGCATTGAAAACTTTTCTGGAAGGCCGGTTGCACAAAAGCGGAGGCATCACCATCACAACGTCGTCCATTAGTTCGCCGGGGAAAAGCACCTATTCCATTTCCGACATCAGCGCACTCGAGAAAGAACATCGATCGGTTTATGCTTCCGGGAAAAAGTTGAGTGCGTGGTTTGTCTTTGTTGATGGCGATTATTCAGAAAACAAAGACAATTCAAAAGTGCTTGGTGTGGCATACACAGCCAGTTCGATGGCCATCTTCGAAAAAACAATCCAATCGTTAAGTGGCGGACTTGGGCAACCTTCAACCCACATAATGGAAACTTCGGTGATGGAACACGAATTTTGCCACATCCTTGGTTTGGTGAACAATGGTACCGACATGGTGACCAACCACCAGGACATGGCGCATGGCAAGCATTGCAATAATAAAAACTGCCTCATGTATTATGCGACGGAAACCAGCGACTTTGTTGCAAATTTCTTTGGCGGTAGCATTCCCACGCTTGACGATAATTGCATTCAGGATCTGCAGAACAACGGGGGAAAATAAACGAAATGGTTCATCAATTAATGATGAATTTATAATGCCAAACAATTCATAGTCCTTATTTTTGAAGTGCCAAAACCAAAATTCACTTCATGAAAAAATTACTAGCGATCCTGATTGCCCTTTCGTTAAATTTCTCACTTTACGCGCAGGAAAATTACAAAACTGCTGCAAAAGAAAAATCTGTAAAAACTTACCGGGGTGGAGCTGCCTATCCGGTAAAAACGTATTCACCTATTTTCAAAGCTAAAAAACCTAAAAACATCATTTTAATGATTGGTGATGGCATGGGAACTGCCCAGATTTTCGCCGGATTGACAGCCAATCATGGTCAACTCTTTTTGCAAAATTTTAAAGCCGTCGGCTTTTCCAGAACTCAATCGGCGGATAATTATATCACTGATTCAGCTGCTGGAGGAACGGCCCTATCCAGTGGATATAAAACGTACAATCATGCCATTGGCGTTGACACAGACTCAATTCCCCATCCAACAATTTTAGAGAAAGCCGAAGACAAAGGCCTTTCCACCGGCTTAGTTTCAACATCAGCCATTACCCATGCCACACCGGCTTCATTTATCGCCCATCAGCCTTCACGTAATAGCTATGAAGCCATTGCTGCTGATTTTCTGAAAACAGACATCGATGTTTTCATTGGGGGCGGGTACAAACATTTCACCCAGCGAAAAGACGGACGCAACCTGGTGGAAGAATTAAAAAATAAAGGCTACCGGGTTTTACAAAACATGGATGAAATTGAACACGTAAAATCGGGCAAACTTGCCGGGCTCACTGCCGCTGAGCACAATGAACGGACTACTGAGCGTGGCGACATGCTCCGCAAAGCAACGCATGAGGCTCTCCGCCTGCTCAGTCAAAACAACAAGGGTTTCTTTTTAATGGTTGAAGGATCACAAATTGACTGGGGCGGACACCAGAATAACACCATTTACATTGCCCGGGAAATGATGGACTTTGATCGAAGTATCGGTCAGGCACTCGACTTTGCAGCTAACAATGGTGAGACATTGATCATTGTGACAGCAGACCATGAGACAGGAGGAATGTCAATCATTGATGGAGACCTAAAAACAGGCATGGTAAAAGGTCAGTTCACTGCTGGTGGACATACTGGAGTGATGGTACCAGTCTTTGCATTTGGGCCGGGAGCCGAAAACTTCACTGGTATTATGGAGAATACCGATATTGCTAAAAAAATGATGATGATGCTCAATTTGTAAAAACGGAACGACTCTCAACGTACTGACAAAAAGTAAAAAACAATAAAAATCTGTTGAAGGGAACATGCTTTCTTTTAATAGTTTTTTACTTTTGAAGCCTCTAAAAACTAAACACTGGCTTATGAATTCGTCCCTGGAGGCATTGGATCATGTGCGTTTGAACTTTTCATCATCAGGCTTGCTTTTTCTTAACATCACACTGGCATTCATCATGTTTGGTGTGGCGTTGGATATTAAGTTCAGCGATTTTCGTGGAATTATTCAAAAGCCAAAATCTGCTATTACGGGTATCATCTCTCAGTTTATATTATTACCACTCCTCACCTTTTTACTGATTCTCATAATTCAACCGACACCCACCGTTGCTTTGGGCATGATCCTGGTAGCTGCTTGCCCGGGGGGAAACATTTCCAATTTCATCAGCTCCATTGCCAAAGCCAACACTGCTCTTTCAGTTAGTTTGACGGCTTTTTCAACCCTAAGCGCCATTTTTATGACTCCGTTGAATTTTGCTGTTTGGGGCAACTTATACATTCGGTTTTACAACCATCACGACGCCGCATCCTTGTTGCGTCCACTGGAAATTGACCAAGCCCAGATGTTTCAGACGGTTTTTATTTTGTTGGGAATCCCTGTAATTTTGGGTATTCTATTCGCCTCTAAATTCCCAAAAACGACTGCTCGGATCACCAAACCATTGAAAACAATCTCCATACTGCTTTTTATTATCATGGTAGTTGCCATGCTGTCCGCTAACTTTTCACAATTCACCCGGTTCGTACATCTTGTTTTCTTTATCGTACTCATCCACAATGCGCTGGCGCTCAGCACCGGCTTTTTATTGAGCAGCATCATGAAACGGCCAATGGCTGATCGGCGCACCATCACGATTGAAACAGGCATTCAAAATTCCGGTCTGGCGTTAACTCTGATGTTCAATCCTAAAATATTCCCACCTGAACTGGAGCTAGGAGGCATGGCCGTTATTGCTGCCTGGTGGGGTATTTGGCACATTTTAAGTGGCTTGACCATGGCAGGACTGTGGGCCCGGAAACCAATATTTGCCTGAGATGGAGAAATGGTCGCTGGGATATGCCATCCTCAAACTAGTTGTTCGCTTCTCCTTTTGGATGAGCCACAAACGAATTGTTGTTCGGGGAAAAGAAAATATACCCAAAGGTGTTCCGATTATTTTTGCGGCAAATCACCAAAATGCTCTGATGGATCCGCTGGCTGTTTTGTGCACTAACAACTCCCAGCCTGTTTGGCTTGCCAGAGCCGATATTTTCAAAAATAAACGGTTACGTCCCATTCTTCGTTTCCTCAAAATCTTACCGGTTTATCGCATACGTGATGGCAAGTCCAGTCTTGGTCGAAATGAAGCTATTTTCAAGCAAGCCATTGAAATCCTGGAGAAGAAAAAAGTGCTGGCTTTGTTCCCGGAAGCAGCACATTCTGAGAAGCGACAAATGCTGACACACAAAAAGGCTGTTCCCCGCATTGCCTTTCAGGCGGAAGAAAAAAACGATTTCAAATTGCACCTTCAGGTTGTTCCTGTTGGCATCTTTTACAGCCACTACTGGCACTTCAATCGAAAACTCATTGTTCAATACGGACAACCGATACTCGTTGATAATTATCAGGATGAATACGAGACGAATCCTCTGCAGGCAACCTTGATGCTTCGCGATGAAATTAGAAACCGTCTCGAATCACTGACGATTGAGATTAGCAGCAACAACCATTATAACAACTACGAACTCTTTCGGGAGATAATTAGATCTGATTTCACCACGGCCATTCATCGAAACAAAAACAAAACATTCAATCGATTTTTGAACGATCAGCAGCTAATGAAAATACTGGAGGAAAGGGAGAAAACAGCGCCTGAAGAATTTGAAGTGATCCACCCAAGAGCTGATGAATATAGAAATTTGCTGGATCGTCATCACTTAAACTTGCACGCTGTAAACAAGAAAAATAAAAACCCTGAACATTTATTTCTTCGCTTTGTCGCTACGATATTAATTTCGCCCTTTTTAATCGCCGGATTTCTCTTACATGGAATCCCATTTTTAATTCCACGTTTTTACACTCGCAAGCATGTAAAAGAAGCTGCATTTTACTGTTCTTTCCAGTTTGTTACCGGAATGATTGCATATCTCATTTTCTGCTTAATAATTGCTGTTACTACGTTTTATTTTTCGGAAAATATCTTGCTGCCAATCGTGGCTGTATCAGCCTACCTTCTTTTTGGGAAGATCGTATACCTAATCAGTCAGTTTAGCCAGAAAACAATCGATCAATTTCGGCTCTTCATCTTTAGCAAAAAAAATCAGCCAACTGCCAAACGACTTTTAAAGCTGAAAGACTTGCTAATCAAATCCATTGATCGACAAATTACAACCGGCGATCAATTGGATTAACAGCATATAAGGCAACAATCGTAAATCATTTGTCTATTTTTTTTATTGAACATCTTTGACATCTCAACATCAAATGCTAAAGTTTTGTATATTCATGCACAAAACTGAATGAAAAATACCATTGGTCCATATTTAGTTTCACCATTGCTTGTCATTTTGATCCTGTCAGGTGTCATTGGACTTATTATCAGTGTTTATCTTCTTCAGTACAGACGCTCCCGTGGAATTATTTATTTATCGCTCATGCAATTATCCACTGCAATCTGGGCGTTTTTTTATGGCATGGAATATTCTGCCACCGAGCTTGAACTAAAGATATTCTGGTCCAAACTATCGTATTTGGGTATTGTTTTCGCCCCGGTTTTCTTTTATTTTTTCAGCTTGCATTTTGCGCACAAACAACGTAAACTGACCAAAACGCTCAAGTACAGTTTACTGGGTATCGCCGCGTTGTTTATCCTGTCGGTAGCCACTAACAGCTACCATCACCTGCATTGGCAATCTTACAGTATCAATCCCGAATTCAACACGACAATCTACAAATACGGCATTTCATTTTGGCTGGTCTTTGCGTTCAATTATACATTGCTGGCTTTAAGTATCGCCAACATTGTTCCGTTGACTTTTCAATTTCCTGAAGATTTTCAACACCAGATCATCTTGTTGAGCTCAGCCTGCTTGTTCCCCGTTGTTGGAAATGTGATGTATGTTTTCAACGTCAGTCCGATACCAAACTTCGACTGGACGCCGGTGTTCTTTGTGTTTTCAGGAATCATCCTTTCATACATCAACATCAAATACGGAACATTTGAGCTGATCCCGTTTGCACGAAATCAGATCATTGATATTTTGCCTGATGGCATCTTGGTTATTGACAACAACTTGAGGGTCGCTGATGCCAACCAATCATTCCTGGAACTCACCCAGCAAAAGCGGGAAGACATCATGGGGCGAACGATTATCGAAATTTTTCCACAACGTCGGTCGCTGATTGAACAGTTGGCGTTGAAAGATGAAATCACACCTGTTGAATTGGAATCGAATATTCAAGGTGAAAAAAAATTCTTCGACATTCGGGTTAGCTCGCTTTATTCACCAAAGAAAGCGATGTCCGGGCGACTAATTGTTTTACGCGACATTACACCAAAAACGGTTTACGAGCACCAAATCAACAAAGCCAATCTGCAGCTAAAAAAAGAAATTACAGAAAAAGAAAAACTGATTGCTGACTTGGATGCATTTGACCACACGGTAGCCCACGATTTGAAAAATGTTATTGGTTCAATTGTTACTTCGACTGACCTTCTTCGCATGGAACTGGATCAAAAAAACTACGACAACCTGGCTGAAATAAATGACCTCATCCGCTTTTCTGCAGAAAAATCCTTCCATGTGATTAAAGAACTGTTGACCCTGGCCAGCGTGCGCCAACAAGACATAAAAACAGATACATTGGAAATGTCCACTTTCTTTGAAGAAGCCGAAAAACGGGTGTCAGATATGGTCAGGTCATCAGGAGCAAGAATCATCAAACCGGACGATTGGCCCTCTGTTCGAGGATATGGCCCCTGGATTGAAGAAGTGTGGGTTAACTTTTTGAGTAATGCGATTAAATATGGAGGGAAACCTCCGGTGATTGAAGTTGGAGCCAACCAATTTTACGGTGAAAAAAAGGTTCGCTACTGGATTAAAGACAATGGGAATGGCTTAACCAAGACAGAACAACAAAAGCTGTTTAAGAAATATGAACGGTTCAACCAAACCCATATTGAAGGCCATGGATTGGGCTTGTCGATTGTAAAACGTATTGTTGAAAAATTAGGTGGCGAAGTTGGTGTAATTAGCAATGCGGTGCCCGGCGAAGGCTGCCTCTTTCACTTTACCTTGCCTAGTGACTAGGACCTACCGTCGCCTTTTGTTGTTCCGGCGCTTTTTCTGTTTCGGTGTGTTTTTTGACGAATCGTTGCTTTTTGGCGGTTTTCGCTTTTTTTCATGAAAAGCACCTTTGTAATCCGGGTTTTCCATTTTTTTCTGACGGTCGATTTCCCGCATTTGTTGTTGATGTTCCGCTTTCCCCGTTGATTCAATGGTCACCTCCTCTGGAATTTGCTGCTCTTCGATAGTCATGCGAATAACCTTTTCAATATTTCGCAAGTGGTATTCTTCAGAGGGATCGATCAATGAAATGGCTTCTCCATGCATGTTGGCACGTGCTGTCCGCCCAATGCGGTGCACATAGTCCTCATACCGCTGTGGTAAATCAAAATTGATTACATGCGTAATTTTGGACACGTCCAATCCCCGGGCCGAAACATCTGTGGAAATCAGAATACGGACTTCGCCATCTTTGAATTCCTGTATGGAATTGATCCGGGCACTCTGCCCTTTATTGGAATGCAGAATTCGCTTCTCCCCTTCCGTTTTTCGCTTGATAATTTTGAAGACCCGATCTGCATGTTCCTTCGTTCGCACAAAGATCAATACCCGGCTAAACGCCTCCTCATCCTGTAACCAATGACGGATGAGGTTGAGCTTGGTTTTGAAATTGGGCACTTTGTAGTAGGATTGCCTAACCAGCTGTGCTGGTGTCGCCGAAGGAGTCACCTCAACACGCTCGGGAAAATCCAGAAATTCCTCGGTCATCGCCTCAACCTTCTCATTGAAGGTTGCCGAAAATAGTAAGTTTTGCCGCTTCACAGGGATGATTTCCAGCAATTGCCGAATCTGAGGCATAAAGCCCATGTCCAACATTCGGTCTGCCTCATCGATGACCAGGGTTTTAATTTTCTTCAGCGATACCGCACCAGCATGATACAAATCGCGCAAACGACCAGGGGTGGCCACCAGGATGTCAATTCCAGGCTCAATCAGTGCGGCATGTTTCGTCCATCCAACTCCGCCATAAACTGCAGCATGTCGCAGGTTGCTATACTGCGTCAACTCTTCAATGTCTTCTCCAACCTGAATTGACAACTCCCTCGTGGGAACGAGAATTAAAGCACGTGGATCTTCACCTTCTGCTTTCACAAGCTTCATGAAAATCGGGATTAAATAAGCCGCTGTTTTCCCGGTTCCGGTTTGTGCAATCCCAACCACATCAGCTCCTGAACGAGCAACTGGAATAGCTTTCTCCTGTATTGGCGTTGGCTGCTCAAAACCAATTTCCCCGAGAGCTTTTAAAATTGACTTGTTGATTTTTAAATCGATGAAAGTTGTCATGGCGGCAAAGATACACTTTTAAAAATTCCAACGCCGATAGCTATCGGAACAATATCCATTTACTCAACGGGTATTTCGCGGCGTAGAGATCATCAGCCGAGTGTGGCGAATTCCAATTCGCCATTTATTTTCGCTATTTAAAAATCGCGACACCCGAAAAACCTAAGTTCGTTTATACATTTTCCCGGGAAGGCTGGCCACCAAACCTTTGAACTCCAACCCGAGCAATGTAGACGAAACTTTCCCCATGGACATGTTTACTTTAGCACAAAGTTGATCGATATACAATTCCTTCCCATCCA
>DATFMO010000628.1:0-7043 GCA_035266925.1 Sunxiuqinia sp.
GTTGTTTTGAAAAGTAAACGGAAAATCTTTGATAAACATCCGTCAAAAACGGACATGCGCCACCGAGAACTCGAATTCAAACAAGCCACTCCAACCGAACTAAAAGCTTTTCGTGAAAAACTTCAAGCTGAAAAACGAAAACAAATCAGGCTTACTGTCCTCGCCTACCTGATCGGAATCTTGCTACTTGCCGCAACCATTATACTGATCAGTACCTGACAACTAGATTTGTTCAACGACGCTATCCAAGTTTTTGTAAAAACACCTTCGCAGCCTCCAAATCTTCGGGAGTATCAATTCCTATATTTTCAAAATTGGTTTCTGCCACTTTGATTAGCAGGCCATTTTCCAACCATCGTAATTGTTCCAATGATTCGGCAATTTCCAACGATGATGGCTT
Organism: Sunxiuqinia sp.; assembly: GCA_035266925.1. Lineage (GTDB taxonomy): Bacteria > Bacteroidota > Bacteroidia > Bacteroidales > Prolixibacteraceae > Sunxiuqinia. The sequence goes on from DATFMO010000628.1 coordinate 401, forward strand.
CAATTTCGTAATTTGCTGCAGGATATCTTTTCGGTAAGCATACATTCCCAAATGACTGTAAAATTGATGATGCGAAAGCCACGTTTCTTTCTCAACACCGCGAATATGAGGAATTGTTTCGCGGCTAAACAGCAAGGCATTGTTGTTACGATCCATCACAACCTTTGGTCGGTTGGGATTAAACAGGACGGCATTATTTTCGATTTTCTTCACCAAGGTTGCAATGTCCGTTTTTGAGTCATTGAAACAGGATTTCAATGCCACTATTTGCTCCGAACGAATGAAGGGTTCATCGCCCTGTATATTAATAACCACGTCGAAATCAACGTCACTGGCAATTCGATTGGCTGCTTCAGCACAGCGGTCCGTTCCACTTTGGTGATCATCACGAGTCATCACAAACTTTCCACCGAAATCGGAGACCGCGTTGGCAATCCGCTCGTCGTCGGTAGCCACCCATACATGATCCAGTGTTTCACAGGCGTTTTCATAAACATGCTGAATAATGGATTTTTCACCAAGTTGGGCAAGCGGTTTTCCCGGGAAACGAGTCGATGCAAAGCGTGCTGGAATGATTCCGATAAACTTCATAAGGTTTGATTTTCGTGTTTAGAAGACCTAAAAATTGTTAAATCTCGCTTTGTACACCGACTCATATTCATTCTTGGCCGATAAAACAAAGGCTGTAAAACTTAAAATTGTAACTTTGTGAGTTGAAAATTCAGTGTCAAAAATATGGATGTTCAGGAAATAAAACAACGTTTTGGAATTATTGGGAATGCTCCGGGACTAAACCGCGCCATTGAAGTCGCGGTACAGGTGGCCCCCACTGACTTGTCGGTCTTGATAAATGGCGAGAGTGGAACCGGTAAAGAATCGTTCCCTCAAATTATACATCAATTTTCATCACGGAAACATGGCAAGTACATTGCGGTAAATTGCGGGGCGATCCCGGAGGGAACCATCGATTCTGAATTGTTTGGGCACGAAAAAGGCGCCTTCACCGGAGCTTTGGCTGACAGAAAAGGTTACTTTGAAGAAGCTGATGAAGGAACCATCTTTTTGGATGAGATTGGTGAACTGCCGCTCTCAACCCAGGTTCGTTTGCTTCGCGTATTGGAAGCTGGCGAATTCATGAAAGTTGGCTCATCAAAAGTCTTGAAAACGAATGTTCGGGTTGTAGCAGCTACCAACGTAGATATTCCATCTGCTATTCAGACAGGAAAATTCCGCGAAGACCTTTACTACCGGTTGAACACGGTTCCCATCCACGTCATTCCATTGCGCGATCGCAAGGAAGACATTCATTTGCTTTTTCGGAAATTTGCACTCGATTTTGCAGAGCGTTACCGCATGCCTCCAGTTCGACTGGATGATGAAGCAACACAAATTTTGAGCAATTATGACTGGCCGGGAAATGTCCGCCAACTCAAGAATATTACAGAGCAAATCTCTATCATCGAACAAGATCGAAATATTAATGGAACCGCCATACGCAATTATTTGCCGGCTGGAGGAGCCTCATCGTCACTCCCTGCTCTTTATAGTGGTGTGGACGAGAAAACGTTTGCAAATGAACGCGAAATCCTGTATAAAGTGCTCTTCGATATGAAAAAGGATATGAACGACTTAAAAAAACTAGTTCATGATTTGATGGTTGACGGAGCAGACCGGCCAAATTTTCATTCGGATAATGCACAAATTATCCGGAAGATTTACCAACAGGAAGAAGATCATTTGGCACCTGAACAACAAGAACAAAAACCCATACCATACAATAATCCGATCAACCGCGATGACATTCAGGATACCGAAGAGTTTGTGGAAGAATCATTATCGCTGGAAGAAAAGGAAATTGAACTCATTAAAAAAGCCCTCAACAAGCATAAAGGGAAACGAAAATATGCCGCTCAGGAACTGGGCATTTCCGAACGAACCCTCTATCGTAAAATTAAAGAATATGACATTGACTAAATCTGCCAGGAATCGTTTGGCCATCTTCCTGGTCGTGGTATTAGCGGGAGTAGGATTGCTGGAGGGATGTAAAGTCTCGTATTCTTTTACCGGCGCCTCCATTTCACCGAACGTGAAAACATTTTCGGTTTATTATTTCCCCAATCGGGCACGGTTGATTAATCCCAACCTGAGCCAGCAAATGACCGAGGCCCTACAAGACAAACTGCTACGCCAAACGTCATTGGACCAGGTGGACGAAAATGGTGATCTCGAATTTGAAGGACAAATCACCAACTATGAAACGCGGCCAATGGCGATTAAACAAGGTGACGAGTCAGCACTGACCCGCTTGACGATTACAGTGAAGGTGAAATACACCAACAACAAAAATCATGAAGATGACTGGGAAAAAACGTTCTCGGCTTACGAAGATTTTGAGAGTACCCAAACTTTGAGTGATGTTGAAGATGAACTGGTGAAAACGATTTTAGATAAATTAACCGAAGACATTTTTAACGCGTCAATTGCGAACTGGTAATGCGAAAAGAAGAATTTTTCAACTACCTGGATCACCCGGAAAGACTGAGTGCTGAAAGTCTGCCCAAGCTGAAAGAGCTGGTGCAAACCTACCCTGCATTTCAAACGGCCTGGATGCTGTTGTTGAAAAATTTGAAACTGTTGAATGACCCGGAATTTGATCATTACCTCGAGAACGGAGCTATTTTTGTTGCCGACCGTCGAAAGCTTTACTTCTTTGTTAACAAGGAAGAACCGCAAGTAGAAACAGCCCCCGAACAAAAAACAGATCCGCTTGAACGGGAATACATGAATACCGGTTTTTACAAACTAAGTAATTCACCGCAACAAGATGAGTCGCTCATTGACCTGATCAAGTCGATCAGGAAAAAGCAAGGGCAAAAAATGATTGAAGATGCCGATAAACAGTCGGAAGAAACCGTTGAAAAAAAGGACAAGAACTCGTTTGTAAGCGAAACACTTGCTAAAATTTATGCTCAACAAGGTTTATACAAAAAAGCAATCCAATCTTATGAAAATTTAAGTTTGAAATATCCGGAAAAAAGTACTTACTTTGCCGGGCAGATTGAAAATCTGAAGAAATTAATGAATTAAATAAATAGCAAATCATGTATACGCTGATCACTGTACTTATTATCATCGCCTGTGTATTGTTGATTTTGATCGTATTGGTTCAAAATTCAAAAGGTGGTGGTTTGGCAAGCAATTTCCAGGCATCAAACCAAATAATGGGCGTTCGTAAAACGACAGACTTTTTGGAAAAAGCAACCTGGGTTTTAGCTGCTTCTTTGTTGTTACTTTCTGTTTTAGGAAGTGCATTTATTCCCAAAACCCCGCAAGAAGGCAATCAATCTGTTATTCAAAAACAAATTGACAATGCTGTTGATCCAAATGCAGTTCCAAACTTCCCAACAACAGCACCAAGCAATGATGATTCATCACAAGAAACTCCGGGACAGTAGTTTCTAAAAAAAATATTAAGAAACCATCCGCCATCCGGATGGTTTTTTTATGTCCAAATGTCAGGTTTCATGCGCAACTGACAACAACATCAAGGCACTCACATTCTGACAGTTAACTCCCAATCTCTGTTTTCACGTATCGAATCAAGTGAAAAAATGTCGTTATACGCTCTCAAAGAACTCTTTTCTTTCCTTTGGCACAAAATTCGATAATGTAGGGTGTCAATTTAAAAATATGTCTAACTAAAATAATTTGTAAAAATGGCAGAGTTAAAAGGTAAAATCCTTGCAGGTAAAATCCTGGTTCAACCAGAGGAAGCAGAGACAAAGACAGCAAGTGGAATTATCATTCCTGATTCCGCGAAAGAAAAACCACAAGTGGGTAAAGTAGTTTTGGTTGGCGCGGCTAAAAAAGATGAGCCAATGGAACTGAAAGCTGGTGACACTGTTTTCTACGGGAAATATTCCGGAACAGAATTGAACATTGATGGGAAAGACTACCTGTTGATGTCACAATCGGATGTTTTATACATTGTATAATTGAACAACAAATTCAAAAACATTAAAAAAGCAAATAACAATGGCTAAAGAAATTAAATTCAATATTGACGCAAGGGACGCACTTAAGAAAGGGGTTGACCAATTGGCTGATGCTGTAAAAGTGACGTTGGGTCCTAAAGGTCGTAACGTGGTTATCGAGAAAAAATTCGGTGCACCACAAATCACCAAAGATGGTGTGACAGTGGCTAAAGAAATCGACCTGCCAGACAGCTACGAAAACATTGGAGCACAAATGGTAAAAGAAGTTGCCAGCAAAACTGGTGACGACGCGGGTGACGGTACAACAACTGCTACTGTTTTGGCACAATCAATTGTGAATGTTGGTTTGAAAAACGTAACAGCGGGTGCCAACCCAATGGATTTGAAACGCGGTATCGACAAAGCAGTTGCGAAAGTTGTTGAAAACATTAAAAGTCAGTCTCAGGTCATTGGTGACGACTACAATAAAATTAAACAAGTTGCGAAAATATCAGCCAATGGGGATGAAGAAATCGGTTCATTGATTGCTCAGGCCATGGAAAAAGTACACACTGAAGGTGTGATTACTGTTGAAGAAGCAAAAGGAACTGAAACTTACGTTGAAGTTGTCGAAGGTATGCAATTCGACCGTGGTTATATTTCTCCATACTTCGTAACCAACACCGAAAAAATGGAAGCTGACCTGGAAAATCCATTCATCCTGATCTACGACAAAAAGATCAGCACCATGAAAGACCTGCTTCCTGTCTTGGAACAAACTGCACAAAGCGGACGTCCATTGATGATCGTTGCTGAAGATATTGATGGCGAAGCATTGGCTACCTTGGTTGTTAACCGCTTGCGTGGTTCATTGAAAGTTTGTGCTGTTAAAGCACCTGGCTTTGGTGACCGTCGTAAAGAGATGTTGGAAGACCTTGCTGTTCTGACCGGTGGCGCAGTAATTACCGAAGAAAAAGGTATGAAACTGGAAGACACGAACCTGGATATGTTAGGTCAGGCAGAAAAAATTACTGTTGATAAAGAAAATACAACTGTTGTTGCCGGTTCAGGTGACCAGGAATCAATCAACGCACGTGTCAACATGATCAAACGTCAGATTGAGACAACAACATCTGACTACGATCGTGAGAAACTGCAAGAGCGTCTGGCCAAATTAGCTGGTGGTGTTGCTGTATTATATGTTGGTGCTGCATCGGAAGTCGAGATGAAAGAAAAGAAAGACCGTGTTGACGATGCCTTGAGCGCCACTCGTGCCGCTGTTGAAGAAGGTATTGTGCCTGGTGGAGGTGTCAGTTATATTCGTGCCATCAATGCATTGGACGGTCTGACAGGTGACAACGATGACGAAACAACCGGTATTGAAATCGTGAAACGTGCCATTGAAGAACCACTTCGCCAAATTGTTGCCAACGCTGGCAAAGAAGGCGCTGTGATCGCACAAAAAGTTCGCGAAGGAAAAGGTGACTTTGGATACAACGCTCGCGTTGATGAATTCCAAAACTTGTATGAAACTGGTGTAATTGACCCAGCAAAAGTGACTCGTGTTGCGCTTGAAAACGCTGCTTCAATTGCTGGAATGTTATTAACAACCGAATGTGTTTTAGCTGACGAAAAAGAAGAAAATCCTGCTCCTGCAATGCCTCCAATGGGCGGTGGAATGGGTGGAATGATGTAATTATCAGCCAAAAGAAACAATACAAGTTAATCTATCAAAACAGCGTGTCAATTTTCGGATGCGCTGTTTTTTTGTTTCTTATTCTGAATACAACTGGTTATTGAAGTGGCATTTTATGCTTTCGAAAACGAATGGCGAAGTTGTAATAAATCGAATAGGAAAAGTCAAATACAAAATTCTTTTCAGCCCGCCCATACCCGGGATCAAAGTAAACGTGAGGAAGGTCAAAATTTTTCTGTCCCACTTTTTGTCTGCCACGGACACTCCACCCCAGAAAAAAGTTTTTGAAAATTTCACCTTTGATTCCCAGCACAGCTTCAACCCATTGTGCACTGTAATTCTGGCGCGGGAAACTACTGTTAAAATCACCCCAGTAATTCGGGACATGGAATGATTTTACTTCCTGGTTGGCCAAATTAAATCCGTAGCGCAATCCGATGTAAATGATATCCCGGTCCTTTTTGTTCTCGGCTACCAGCATGTTGTAATCAAAACCTATACGTGTGTAAGAACCCGCCGAACTGTAATCCAGGTAATCCTGTCGTATTTTCAGTTTTTCCCACCCGGTTTCAACCACGGGATAAAAATTCGGGAACAATTCCATATCGAAACTAAATTCCGTACCGTAACGGTTTCCTTTGTTCCACAAATGTTGGAACGACCGGGAAACATCCATTCCCACCCGCAAACCATACATGTGGATATAGTTATCGGGTCGTTTGGGCTTCTTTTTAATATTGCGCTCCTGCGCCTGGCTAATTAGCGTTAGCAGGCAAAGGACTAATGTAAAGCTGAATATTTTCATGCCAGTTTCTGGTTACTAAACTGTCTGTCACCTCATCATCTACTAATCGACGATGAGTATAATCGATATCTTTAATTTTATAATCGAAATAAAAGCCGGTTTCTGCCGATTCAAAAATTAGCTGTGGCTCTTGGTAAATGGTTAAAGTGTCTATCTGTGGATTATTTT
>DATFMO010000629.1:0-2769 GCA_035266925.1 Sunxiuqinia sp.
AGTCATTTGTTGTCCTTTTATTGACCAAAGAATGACGATAATACAAGTGCAAAAGGAAATGGACATTCACAGATTCAAATCTTAAACAAATGAAACATGTTCTAATTCTGGGTGGTGGGTTTGCCGGTATTCAAACGGCCATTCAACTTCAAAAAAGTGGCCAATTTAAAGTTACGCTGGTTTCCGACCGCGACTACTTGTATTTGTATCCAATTTCTATTTGGGTACCTGTTCGTGCCAAAGAATTCAAGGATGTAAAAGTGCCGCTTTCGAAAATCCAAAAGCGATATCCTTTTGAAGTTATCATCAATTCGGTGAAAGAAGTTCGCTCGGCTAATCACCAGGTTATATGCGAGAATCAAACACTCAGCTACGATTATCTCGTTGTGGCCTTTGGCGCCGACAAAATGAAGCACAAGGGAATTGAACATACTTTGTCCATTTGTGGAAAACCGGAGGTATCGCTTGATATTCGTGACAAAATTGATGAACTAATCAACGAAGGTTCCGGTAAAATAGCCATCGGATTCGGAGGAAATCCAAAAGATAAATCTGCTGTTCGTGGTGGCCCGGCCTTTGAAATGATGTTCAACATTCACAATCTTCTGAAGAAGAAAGGAATCAGAAAAAATTTCGAGCTGACCTTTTTTGCGCCAATGCCTAAACCCGGTGCCAAAATGGGTGAGAATTCAACAGCGATGATCGGCAATCTTTTCAGCAAATACCAAATTGGGAAACGATTTGGCAAAAAGATCACATCTTTTGAAGTTGACGGGGTAAATTTTGAAGATGGGTCAAAACTGAATTCGGATTTGACTTTATTCATTCCTGCATCATCCGGACATCATGTTTTGCAAAACAGTGACCTGCCGCTGACCGAAGCTGGCTTCATAAAAATTGACACCCAAAGCCAGGTTTACGGTTTTTCCGACGTCTATGCCATTGGCGATATTTCATCCATGGAAGGACCAGAATGGATTGCCAAACAGGGACACATGGCCGAATTGATGGGACGGAATGCTGCGCACAACATCATTGCAACAGAAACAAAATCGGAAGACAAAAAGCATTACCACGAATCTCATCACATTTTGTGTGTGATGGATACGGGAAATGGTGCCGCATTTGTGTTTCGAAACTCGAAAAAATCATTCATCATCCCGCTGCCAATTATCGGACACTGGATGAAAAGAGGTTGGGGAACCTATTCAAAAATCACCAAAATGGGAATTGTAAGGCATTTCTCCAACTTCATATTTTCAGAATAAAAAAAGAAAGAACTGATGAAAACAGTCGTCAATACATTGGTAAGCATCCGAATGGTTATTCTAGCAGTGTTGGGTGCAACGCTTTATGTTGGTATTGCCTGGTTCGGGATTTCATTGTGGTACATCCTGGCGGGCGGTGTGGCATTGGGAGTTATCTTCGGGAAAGTGTTCTGTCGCTGGGTTTGCCCAATGGGACTAGTGATGGAATTGATGATGAGCATGAGTCCTGACGGCAAATTCCGACAGATGTACCAGTACCACAAAATCGGATGTCCAATCGCCTGGATTTCTGGCTTGTTGAATAAATATTCCCTATTTCAGATTAAACTAAACAATGATAGTTGCAAAAACTGTGGCCTTTGCGACAAACAATGTTACATCGTAGCTATGGAACCCCAAAAGTTCAGTCTTTACAAACCCAAACTGGAAACTCCTGGAGACAGCTACACTTGCTCCAAATGCCTCAAATGTGTGGCAAGCTGCCCAAATGGAAGCCTACGTTATAAACTATAAATCAGTGGTATTGCAACGGAAAAGTTGATTATTTTAAATGAACCCTTACTCCTACTTCAAGAACCTGATCAAAAGGGATTTTAAAGAATTCAACAGGATTTGCGGAATTTCTAGCCATAAATGAATACAGATTAGCAATAATTTTCTTCTTTCCCCACTTTCCGCCAAAGGCAATTCGAGGGTATTCGATGTAGTAAATCACACTTTCCAAATCAATGGGTTCGCCAAAAACTTCAGTATTTTTCAATATTGATGGAATGTTTGGATTTTCCATAAACCCAAAATGCACCACAATTTGGAAAATTCCTTGCCCAAGATCTTTTACATCGACACGCTTATCGGCTGATACTTTGGGTTCATCCATAATTTCCAACTCGAGTAGGATAACCGATTCATTCAACACCTTGAAAAATTCAAGTTGACGCATCATTAAAAGCGAAACCTGCTCAATATTATCAGTCATAAAAACGGCGGTTCCCTGAACTCGTTCCGGTGAGAGTTGGTTGATCCGTTTCATAAACGTTTTTGTTGAACGTTGTTTTTTCCCCTCAACAGGAGTCATCCGGGCATTACCGGTGCGCCAAACAATCATAAGCGCAAAAACAATTCCTGCAACTATTAATGGAAAATATCCGCCCTGCCAGATTTTGAACAGGTTTGACCCCATGAACGAAAGGTCAATAAGTAAAAAGAACACAGTGATCAAAATAACGATCCAAAGAGGCCATTTCCATTTTTCCTTCGCAGTAATGAACATGAGGATGGTCGTGATTACCATGGTTGTACTGACAGCAACTCCATAGGCACCGGCCAGGTTGATCGATTTTCGGAAACTAAGAACGAGCCCAATGGTCGCTAGCATCAAAATCCAGTTAATCCCTCCAATATAAATCTGCCCCGACTGTTCTTCCGACGTTTGCAGCATTTTTAATCTTGGTAAATATCCAAGTAGAACGGCTTGCCTGGTCAATGAAAAGCTAGCTGAAAT
>DATFMO010000630.1:0-6188 GCA_035266925.1 Sunxiuqinia sp.
CTTGGGAAACAACTTCAAACACATTTGCTGGATGCTGGATAATTAGTCATTGGTCATCGGGAATTAGTTACTGACTGCTTGCAGCTGGATGCCGGTCAGTGAGAATATTTTTTCCAACCAGTTGATAAAATTCCACACCAGGAGAGCTGTTTTCATGATTAAATTTCACCAAAAGCTGCCATTAACGAGGGTATTAGAACAATCATTCAGGCATGCTGACAAACAGAAACATCAGGGAAGTCCCCCCAGGTGCCAGTTCCAATACATCCCTCCGATTTCAAAGAATAAAATGATACGAGCTCACAGCAACTTTGGCATAGATTTATTAACTTCTTACTCGTATTCTAAAACCAAAATGTCGTGTACACTTTACTATTTTTCCTATTTATCGGTTTAGCTGGTTTTGTTCTTTACAAAGGTGTGAAATCAAAAAATATCCCCCTTGGAATAACCGGTCTGATCATCGGTTTAATCACCTTTCTCGCATCCTGGTTTATGGATTTCTGGGGGGAGAAACTGTGGTTTGATCAGCTCGGATATAATAACCGTTTTTGGACCGTTTGGCTAACCCAGGTTGGTTTATTTGTGGGAGCCTTTATATTTGGAGGACTCTACGTTTACCTGCTTACATTTTCATTGAAAGGAAGATGGCAGAGAATCATTAGGTACCTGGCCACATTCCTGGGTGCTTTAGTCGGTAGTTTTTGGCTTTTTTCTGAATGGGAAGTCTTTTTGAAATTTATTTTACGGGTTTCAACACCACTTCACGATCCTATTTTAAACATGCAAACCGGCTTTTACCTGTTTGTATATCCTTTCCTGAAAATCGTTTACAGTGTCCTGCTGTCTTTCACGGCAATCGCATTTGTAGCTTCGTTGATCACCGGGTTTACAACCGAAGAGAACGGAGGTTCGAACATCACGTTCAGGGAGGATTTTGATCAAAACAAATCGCTTTTCTTCAATGCAGGAATCCTGTTACTAATTCTTGCTTTTGGAAAATTTATTAGCCGATACGGCCTGCTCTACTCCACTGAGGGAATTGTTGCCGGTCCCGGATGGACGGATCACCACATTCGTCTGCCGATGCTTTTATTGATGACCATTTGGACAACCGCTGCCGGAGTGGCAATGCTACTACCTACTGTCCGAAAACGGATTTCAGATCTGGTTGGCAAAAACGCTCAATTTTCCGGCATACGGGAAGTTGTTGTTATTCCGGCCATCACCCTTATTCTTTGGGTCGTTACACTGTCTATCGTCCCTTCATTGTTTCAATGGTTAAAAGTTGAACCCAATGAAATAACGGTGGAGCGTCCATACATTAAGAACAACATCAAATTTACCCGTAAGGGCTTCCATCTGGATAAGACCGAAGAAAAAGAGTTCCCGGTTTCTCAACAATTGTCGCAGGAGACGATTAACGCCAACCAAAATCTCCTGAAAAATATCAGGCTCTGGGATTACCGGGCGCTGGACGAAGTATTTAAACAGTTCCAGGAAATCCGGCTTTATTATGAATTTTCTGATGTTGATATCGACCGGTACACCATCAATGGCTCCTACAACGAAGTCATGATCTCGGCCCGGGAAATGGAAACGGGCAATCTTCCGGCTGAAAGCCAGACATTTGTCAACAAGCGCTTTAAATACACCCATGGATATGGCATTACACTGAACCGCGTCAATGAGTTTACTTCTGAAGGATTGCCCAATCTGCTTGTGAAAGATATTCCACCTGTTAGTAAATACAGTGAACTGGATGTGACCCGCCCCGAAATTTATTACGGCGAGATGACCGACGATTTTGTGGTTGTCAATACCGACGAGCAGGAATTTGATTATCCCAACGGTGAGAACAATGTTTACACTCGCTACCAAGGGAAAGGCGGAGTTCCATTAACCAATTTATGGCGAAAATTTTTATATGGCTCCAAATACGGTGGAACCCGTTTCCTGCTTTCGGGCTATCCCAACAAAGAGAGCCGGATTATTCTGCATCGCAACATTAAGCAACGTGTGAAAGCGTTGGCTCCGTTTCTGAGTTTTGACGACGATCCCTACATCGTGCTCGATAAAGGCCGGCTGTATTGGATAATCGATGCCTATACAACATCAAAATATTATCCCTACAGCGAACATTTTTCATCAACAAGAGGAATGGGATACGAAAACGGAAATAGCAGGAGCATTTTTAACCGGGTAAGTAATAACCTGCGTGGCAAAAACTACATTCGCAACTCCGTGAAAATTACTATTGACGCATACAACGGAGAAGTTAACTTCTATGTATTTGATGAAGAAGATCCGCTGATACAGGTATATCAAAAAATGTTTCCTGATTTGATGAAAGACAAATCGGAAATGCCGGAAGGATTGAGAAAGCATGTGCGATACCCGGCTGATATGCTATTAATACAAGGTCTCGTCTATGGCAAATACCACATGACTGACCCGGCCGTTTTTTACAACCAGGAAGATTTATGGGTGCGAGCTACAGAAAAATATTACAGCAGTGTTCAGCCGGTTGAACCATACTACATCATGTGGCAGCAACCGGGCAGTGACAAAATGGAATTTTCGCTCATACTGCCTTTCACCCCAAAAGATAAACAGGTGATGATTGGCTGGATTGCCGGTTTATGCGACGGAGACAATTACGGGCGTTTCCTGGCTTATAAGTTTCCCAAAGAAAAACGAATACTGGGAACCCAACAGGTGGAAACCAAAATTGACCAGGATTCTTACCTTTCCGGCCAGCTGACTTTATGGGATCAACGCGGCTCGAATGTCATCAGGGGAAATGTGCTCGCCATCCCCATCGATGGCACAATATTATATGTTGAGCCGATTTACCTGCAATCTGAAAGTTCCGCGTACCCTGAACTCCGGCTGGTAGCTGTTATGCATAATGACAACTTAAGCTATGCGAAAACATTCGATGCAGCATTAACGAAACTGTATAAAGAAACCGGTACGCAGGAACCAACGATACCAGCGGCAAATCAGAACGAAAAACCGGAGATCAGACAACTGATTGATAAGGCCAATTCGGCTTTTGAAAATTACCTCGATCTGACGCAAAAGAAACAGTTCCGTGAAGCTGGTGACGCACTGGAGAAGTTGAGACAGGCACTACAGGAATTATCGGCTCACGAAGACAAATAGAACGATAACTTTAAAACTAGAATTATGGCATTTAATATCACAACAACAGCATTTGAATATGGTAAGTCGATACCTGCAAAACACGCATGTACCGGCGATGATCTTTCACCACAGTTAAGCTGGGATGATGTTCCGAAGGGAACCACCTCGCTGGCACTAACAATCGAAGACCCCGATGCACCGGGCGGTACATTTACCCACTGGATTGTATATAATCTGCCCGCTGATTCAAACGGACTTGAAGCAATCGTTCCCATACAAAAACATTTGGCAAACGGCGCCACACAAGGTAAAAATGATTTTGGGAAAACGGGGTATGGTGGGCCCTGTCCGCCCAAAGGACAGGAGCACCGGTATTTCTTCCGGCTTTTTGCTTTAAAGAAGAAGTTACCACCAGAATCGGCCAATGATGCAAATAGCTTTCACCAGGCTATCAGCGGTTTAATTATCGAAGAAGCTGAGTACATGGGAAAGTTTAAGAAGTGAACGTTCCCATTAGAAGTGATGAATGATTAAGCCATCACTCCCAAAATTGAAAAGAGACGGAAACCTGTGTAAACGGATTCTCGTCTCCTTTTGTCTTTTTGATGCTCGCATGATCCGCTCCCAAGGCGCCTAGCGATTTTTACAGGTTTAGTAAGTTTCGAAGTTCGTCATTTCGAGAAGGTACGACGGAAGCAATCTTTTACACTTTAAGCAGATTACTTCGCTACGCTCGTAATGACGCTTTGTTGATTTATGGCAATCCGTTGCAGATAAGGCGCTTAGGGGATTACAAAAAATCTTCGCAACACGTTTAAGCTATCATTCTGTATGCTACCTGATCCGCTTAGGGCCTGAAAGCTCACTGGTTATTTCCCGCCGGTGTAGGTCAGTCGATAAATGGTGCTGCCTGAATCGTCGGAGATTAACAGGCTTCCATCGGGGGCCACCACCACGTCAACCGGGCGACCAAGCACTTTTTTACCATCATCCGTGAGAAAATCAACGTATTTTAGTTCGCCATACGGATGGCCATTGTCAAACAGCACCCGGCTCACGCAATATCCAGCTCGCTTGCTCCGGTTCCAGGAACCGTGAAAAGCAATAAACGCGTCATTTTTATATTCCGATGGGAATTGATCACCAGTGTAAAAAACCATGGCATTGGGCGCCCAATGGGCACCTGTGCACCACTCGGGAACAATTGTTTTGGCGGCCAGCTCAACAATATCGGGCCGTTTCATGTATTCGTAACGAGGTACCCTGTTGCCTGTAATGTAAGGGTGACCGTAAAAGCCGCCTTTCACCAAATGGTTCATCTCACCCGGCGGGTTGAAATCGGTAATGGGCTGCCCTCCTGTTGGCGATGTTTCAAGCTCTCCTCCAAATCGGTCGCTACCGTGATCCATGCCCCAAATTTCATCGGTTCCCGGTCTTACTAACAGCTTTTCCGTATTTCGAATACCTGAGGCAAACAACTGCCGGTCTCTCCCATTCAGGTCAAACGACCAAACTTTTTGTCGGTTGGTGCCTTTATCTTCGGCAATGTTCCCGGAACAACCAATAGCTGTGTAAAGCCTGTTGTCATGAATCAAGACGGGGCGCCACCAGTGACCGCCTCCTTTTTCAAGCTTGCCGTCGGGAATCACCGTTTCAGTCTGATCAGCCACGCCATCATGGTCCTTATCAATGGCTTTGTAGATCGCGCCTGATTGCGTAAACCAAAGCCATCCATTGTAAAAATACAGGCCATGAACGGTCGGATAACCTTTCACAAACGTGTTGATGGTCTCATACACGCCATCGCCATCCTGGTCTTTCAGCGACTTAATTTCTCCATCATTGGGAAAGGAAATATACAGCGTTCCCCGGTCGTCAAATGCCATGAAACGTGGATGTTTTAAGGTGTTCTCGGCAATGGTCAATTTAAAACCATCGCGCACCCAAATGTCAGGATTAGGAGAATTGGATTGAGCTGTTGCACACTGGACAAAAAAAAGTCCGAGTAAAATTGATAAGTAGCAGTAAAATCTCATGTGGTCGTTTATTTAGGTTGAATTAATAAAACGTTGTTATCTTATTACAACCCAAAACTTAGCGGGATGTTTCATTTCCCAGAATTCATTAACAAACGAATTGTTAAGGAAAACCTCCAGGGTATTTTAATTGAAGACCGATAAATCCCATTCGTTTTTCCAACGAATCACGGGCTTCCCGTTTTCAAATTGAATGGGCAGCCAGATGTAACGACCATCATTGGGATTTTTTGGTTTCCAACGATCAGCCATGAAAATAAAGGCATCCTTTTTACCCTGCACCGGCAAGACAAAGGTGCTTTGCGAGTGAAAAGTTAAATCGGCATCGTCACCCACACAGGGGTTTCCCAACGCTTCCCAAGGTCCCCAAATGGAACTTGCGTTAAACATTCGTGCTGCATTGGGCGCCCAACCGGTACAACCGGAAGTAGTCAAATAATAGATGCCATCTTTTTTGAAAAGCGCCGGTGCCTCATTATGGCCGGCAGGAGCCACGCGAATGTACTTCCCGCTAAAGCTTTGGTAGTCGTCCGTCAACTGTGAGATGTGAATCGTTAGGTTATCTTCCGAGGCATGAATGTGGTATGCTTTTCCATCATCATCCACAAACAACGTCATATCGCGCGACATTTGGCCGCTTTCAAAATCACGTTCCAAAAACATCCCTTCTTTAATCGCTTGGTACCATTTGGGTTTCCACCATTCCAGATCTGTCGGGTAGCTTTTGGTTTTCAACGCCTCAGGATAATCAACCGGCCATTCCTCTTTATTCGGTCGCAATGATTTAATGAACGCGTAAGGGCCGGTCACCTGTTCACTAATCGCCAAGCCTGTTCGGGCAGCATTGTATCCCTGCCCTTTCAACTCCAGGTGAAACCACATGACGAATTTGCCGGTCATTTTATTGTAGATCACTTTGGGACGCTCAATCACGCAGCCATTCTCGATATCGGCTCCGGGTTGATTGGAAACAGTAAGGGCAGTTCCTTCGTTTTTCCAATT
>DATFMO010000631.1:0-13882 GCA_035266925.1 Sunxiuqinia sp.
ACAACTCTTTGGTTCGTTGCTCAATTTTGTACTCCAGACTTTTATTAACTGCATTAATCTCGGCGACATACTTTTTTTCTTTAAAACGAAGACGGCTCATAATGTAAGCAATATATAACACCAGGAAAATCGAGACTCCCAGAACGAGTAGAAAGACGGTCTTATTACTTTTATAGTTTTTAATGTTGGCATAATCTACATGAACCAGCAAAACCCAATCATTAACAGCATCAACATATACTTTACCCGGATAAAAATTGTCTCCCCTTCCTGCATGATAACCTAATCCCACGTGTTGAAAAATATCCATTCCCTTTGGTCCATAAATTTCCCCGCTGCTTTGTTTCGTGATTTTATTCCATCGTTTAGGAAACAAATTTGAAAGGCGCTGGTTTTTCAAACTATCAAACATAAATCCAAATGATTTGTTTTCCTTAGAGCCAAATAACCAATAGCCATCGCGGTTCAAAAACATTAAATGACCGTTGTAATGATCATTGGTGATTTTTAACCTGTTAAACAACGTATTCAGGTTTTGGTTAATGATAATAACACCTGCGAATTGATTATCCTTGTTAAAAATCGGCGTTCCAAACCGGATTACCCGTTGATAAGGGATTTCGATTTTACCATGTTCCATATTCAAATCAATGGGAGATACATAAATCTCTCCTGGATGAAGAGCTGCTGTTTTTTTAAAATAATAACGTTGACTTTTATCCTGAAGTAATTTATCAGGCGTTATGATCAAGCTGTCTCCAACCCAATTAATCCGAATTTGTTCCATTCCTTTGGCATTAATAAAACGAATTTGTTGGTAGCTCCGGTTAAACTGCGCAAACAATTGCATCTCTTTAATTAATTCGGGTTTTCCTGTAGAATTATCAAGGTACTTAATAACCAGTAGTTGATGGGCAAAAAAACCAAGGTCACTAATTGTTGGTGCAAATTTAGCATGCAGCAATTCACTGCGTTGACGCAGAAGATCGGAGTAATACCCACTGGCATTCGTCAGTATACGGTTGCGTTGCTGAAAGTAGACATAGGCCGAGACCCCAACTATTAGAATAAATAGACTAATAAATACCGGAGTGAAAATCCGAATAAAACTTTTTTCTAAAAATAACTTCATTGTCTTACGCCTTAAACCATCAACTATTAAAGCTCACTTTGAATATGACTATTAGGATTAACCATATCAACATGAGATGGTAATGTATAGTCTGTTCATCTATTCCTGTGCTTTAATCATTGCTTGATTATGTGTTCGATTGATATAAATATAAATGAAAATAAGACACAAAACTCTTTTATTTGTATGTTTTTGACAATGCGCATAACATAATACCGAACATCAGTTCTCAACGACACGATCAAAAATCAGGAAATACAGGCTACTGAAATCGCCTATTAAAAGAAAAAAAAGAAACAACTAATTTTTGTTATTTCGGAGTCATTTTTCAATAATGGGTTCCAAAAAATTAGATAAAAAAAGCTGTCCCAAATCATTTGAAACAGCTTACAACTATTTTAATAAAGTCAATTTACCACTTATAAACAATCGAATTAATATTCATTCCCGCACCTACAGAACAAAGTACGATGTAATCGCCCTCATCAATCTGATGGTCTTCCATTTTACCTTTCACAATTAAATCGAGTAACGTAGGAACGGTCGCAGTTGATGAATTCCCAAGTTTATTAATGCTCATAGGCATAATGCCTTCGGGTATGTGTTTTTCTTTATACAGTTTGAAAACGCCTTTTAAAATGGCTTCGTCCATTTTTTCATTGGCCTGATGAATCAATACTTTTTTAATGTCGTGAAGATCAAGCCCGGCTTTATCCAAACTGTCTTTCACCACTCCGGGCACATAATTCAAGGCGTAAATGTATAATTTGCGCCCGGCCATTTTAATAAATAAATCATCCTCTCCATATCCTGGTTTTAGCGAGTCGCCCATGGTTAACAAATTGGCATACGGTATTGAATCGGAACGGCTGCTATGCGCCAAAATACCTGTTGGTTCTTCTGACCAAACACCCTCAACAACAGTTGCTCCGGCACCGTCGGCGAAAATCATGGTATCCCTGTCGTGTGGATCGGAAATTCGCGAAAGCACATCAGCACCAACAACAACACCTTTTTTAAAGGTTTCGCTACGAATGTATGCATCAGCAACAATCATCCCCTGCGTCCATCCCGGGCAACCAGAGATGACATCGTGGCAAATGCACGCCGGATTTTTCAGGTGCAGTTTTCCTTTTACTTTATTGGCCAACGACGGGAGAATATCTGAATGGGTACGTCCGGCAGTCACATCGCCGAAATTATGCCCGATAATTAAAAAGTCAAGCTCGTCCAATTCAACACTTGCTGACTTGCAAGCATTTTTAACAGCTTCAGCTGCAATATCCGAATCCACTTGATCTTCCCTCACCCAACGGCGTTCTTCAATGTTGGTAATCTCATGAAACTTTTGGATAATCTCTTCATTCGTCTTATCAAAAGGCTCTTTGGTAGAAGGATCGTAAAAGTTAAAATTGGAGAAATACTCATTTTTGATCAACTGTTCAGGAATGTAGCTTCCTGTACCAATAATTTTTGTGTATAACTTCTTAGCCATAACAGTTTTTTAGAGGCTTTCGCCCGGACCTTTATATTTTTTCAACTCAAATGATTCACCGTCAAAAACCCCGTACGAATAATGGACAATCCAATCGCCCAAATTAATGTATCGGGAAGTTTTACCAAGGGGCAAATCTAATAACAAATGACGATGACCGAAAATAAAATAGTCAACTTCTTCATGTTCAAGCACTGATTTTGCAAAATGATACAGCCCCTCGTTTTCTTCTCCTTTAAATGGAACACTGATTCCTTTTGATACACGGCTCTTTTTTGACCATGCATGCGCCAGGGCAATTCCCAGGTTGGGATGCAAGCGCGAAAATGACCATTGTAAGATTCGATTGGTAAAAATCTTTTTCAAAAAATGATAGCCTTTGTCATAGGGATCGAGTCCATCGCCGTGTGCCAGGAAAAACTTCTTACCATTCAAAGTCACCTGCATTTCATGATAATGAACCTGCACTCCCAATTCTTTGGGCAGGTAATCGAACACCCAGATATCGTGGTTGCCCGTAAAAAAGTGAACAGGAATACCGGAGTCAGCCAGTTCGGCTATTTTTCCCAGTGTGCGTGTAAATCCGCGGGGAACGACTTTTTTGTATTCGTACCAATAATCAAAAATGTCGCCCATTAAATAGAGCTCAGCGGCGTCTTTTTTAATGTCGTCCAACCAATGAACGAAAAGCTTTTCGCGCTCCCCATTGTTGTTTAATGCCGGAGCTCCTAGATGAATATCGGAAACAAAATATATTTTGTTCTGCGCGTCAATCAAAATTCAGCGAATAAGTAGTCCAAAAAAATTTCGACAAAGATACCAGTAAAAAATGAAGTTTCAAGCTTTCATTAACCAAAAGACTCCCATCGGAATAACACTTCAAGCTTAATCAAGCAACTTGCTAAGTGCTGCGTTCAACTGCGGCCCCTTCAAGTCTTTTGCCAGTATCATGCCATCCTTGTCCAACAGATAATTATAAGGGATCGCCTGAACATTGTAGTCCATCAAAGCATCTTTGCTTCCTTCCATATCGCCCACGTTTACCCATTTCTTCAGCCCATCCTGCTCGATCGCATTCAGCCAGTCGTACCGGTTTTCGTCAACACTCACCTGGTAAATGTCGAACCCTTTGCGATGATATTTCTTATAGAGCTGAACCAAGACAGGATTCATAATCCGTGAAGCCTTGTCTTTCGAGCTCCAAAACTGAACCAAAACCACTTTCCCTTGTAACGAGGATAGGGCCACTTTTTTACCGTCAGTATTGGGCAACACAATGTCCGGGCTGTTCTGTCCTTTTTCCTGGATCAACTTACGAAGCTTGGCATTCTGCTCATCCCGCATCAACTTGATTGTATTCGCATACAACGCTTTTACATGTTCTGAATTGGGGTAAAACGAATTTAACGCGGACGCTGCTGTTTTAAGTGATTGTAAATCCTGGATTACAAAATTATCGTCGTCAAACTTCTGGTACAGGGCCAGTACATTGGACATAGAAAACGGATGATCGGTGATAAACTTCTTCGAGTATTCACGTTGTTTTTCAATCACTTCATCGTATTCCTTGTCCCACTTCTTTTTCAGTTCAGGATAGTTCGGATCAGTCCGAAAGATAACATGCAACGACCGGATTGAGTCGAGTTGGTGCTTGGTACGACTGAGATGTTCAGTTAATTCCTTAACCAATTTTGAACCGTCGGAACCTTTCACCACGTAATCGCGCGAAAAATTTGCTGCATCAGCATCAACCTGCACGTGTTCGCCTGAATCAACCAGCAAAGTAATGAAATTCCGTTCACTCAATTTCAACAAATAGAACGTGGGATAATGAACATCACCATCCAGTTCAAACTCCCCCTTTTTGTTGATTCTGGCTGAATCAATATTCTCAGAAGTGGTCACTTTTAATTCATCCAGGTAAATATATTTTCCGCTGGCGTTACTAATGTGCCCAGAGATGGTGTAATCGTGTTTTTCCTTACAGGCAACCAAAATGGTAGCGATGGAAATGATAAGTAGAAATATCCTTTTCACGAGTCAAAATTTTTTTCAATTTTTTAACGGATGGTAAAAATAATAAATTACCAGTCAAACGCACTTTGTTCCACTAATTCTTTTGGAAGAATGGCTTCTTTTAAACGGCATTCTTATTAAAAATCCAAAAATATACTACTTTTGGCATTGCAAAATTATGTTTGGATGAGAGTTTATCGTGACGTCAGACAATTTAAAGTAGCAAAACCAGTTCTCACTGTTGGATCGTTTGATGGCGTTCATCTGGGCCACCGGAAGGTTATAAACCGGCTCAATGAGATTGCCCGGGAACGGAACGGTGAATCTGTCATTTTCACCTTTGCTCCCCACCCACGCCTGGTGTTAAATCCATCGGAAGATAGTTTGCGTTTGCTAACAACTATGGACGAAAAAATTGAACTACTGGAACAAGCCGGCGTTCAACACCTGATTATCTACCCGTTTACAAAGCCTTTTGCAGAACTGACCTACACGGATTTTGTACGCGGAATATTGGTGGACCAGCTTCATGTGGACAGCCTTGTTGTTGGCTACGACCATAAATTTGGGAAAGACCGAAAGGGCGATTTTGAAATGCTGAAAGGCCTGGCTTTGGCGTTCAACTTCAACCTTGAAAAGTTGGATGTTTTGTTGTCAGACAATATTAATGTAAGCTCCACCCAAATACGAAATGCCCTGCAGGATGGGAATCTCACGAAAGCCAATCGTTATCTAGGCTACACATTCAGGCTGCATGGAACCGTTGTTGAAGGTCAGAAGCTTGGGCGCCGAATCCAGTTTCCAACGGCAAACATTGAATCATCCGACATTCATAAAATCATTCCCGGTTTCGGTGTTTATGCTGTTCAGGTGAAGATCAACAATGAACTTCACCAAGGCATGCTGAATATTGGCACTCGTCCAACGATTGACAAAAACGCCGACCATCGCAGCATTGAAGTTCATATTTTTAATTTTAACAAAGACATCTACCATAAACAACTCGAAATTAAGTTCGTTACCAAAATTCGTGAAGAACAAAAATTCGCTTCGATTGATGAATTGAAAACTCAACTTGAAAAAGACAAAACAACCGTTCTGGACATTCTCAATTAATCACTTTAAAAATCATTTAACAATTTTATCGTTCATTAATTCGAAAAGCGGAATGACCTGAAAACAATCTTTTCGCCATTCGAGTTATTACTTGAGATTAATTATCTTTGCAACACAAAAATAAAAGCATCATGACAACATTAACTGATCAGAAAATTGATTATAAAGTAGCCGATATTTCTTTGGCCGATTTTGGTCGTAAAGAAATTGAGATTGCAGAAAAAGAAATGCCGGGTTTAATGTCAATCCGTGCAAAACATGCGGCAGAAAAACCGTTAAAAGGTGCCCGAATCATGGGATCGCTGCACATGACCATTCAAACAGCAGTTTTAATTGAAACACTTGTTGAACTGGGAGCCGAAGTGCGCTGGGCAAGTTGTAACATTTTCAGCACTCAGGATCATGCAGCAGCAGCCATTGCAGCAGCCGGTGTTCCTGTTTTTGCCTGGAAAGGTGAAACACTGGCCGAGTACTGGTGGTGTACCGAACGTGCCCTCAATTTCGGCAACGGACAAGGTCCAAACCTCATCGTTGATGATGGAGGTGACGCCACAGTAATGATTCATCACGGTTACGCCGCCGAAGATGATCCTTCAATTTTAGATGTTGAAGTTGATGCGGAAGATGAACAAGAATTAAACGCCACCCTGAAACGTATTTTAAGCGAAGATCCACAACGTTGGCATCGCACAGGTCCTGAGATTAAAGGGGTGTCGGAAGAAACAACAACAGGTGTTCACCGCTTGTACCAAATGATGGAAAAAGGAACTTTGTTGTTCCCCGCTTTCAACGTAAACGATTCAGTGACCAAATCAAAATTTGACAACCTCTACGGATGCCGCGAATCACTGGCTGACGGAATCAAACGAGCAACCGACGTGATGATTGCCGGTAAAGTTGTGGTGGTTGCCGGATATGGCGATGTTGGTAAAGGATGTGCCAAATCCATGCGTGGGTATGGCGCCCGTGTTGTGGTTACCGAAATTGACCCGATTTGTGCCCTGCAAGCTGCCATGGAAGGTTTTGAAGTGAAAACCATGGAAGATGCCTTGGAGGAAGGAAATATTTTCGTGACTACAACCGGAAATAAAGATATCATCACCGGTGAACACATGGCTGCCATGAAAGATCAGGCCATTGTTTGCAACATCGGTCACTTCGATAACGAAATTCAGGTTTCTCGCCTGGAGAAATGGCCGGGAATCCAAAAAACCAACATCAAGCCACAGGTTGACAAATACACCTATGAAGATGGCCACTCCATTTTCTTGTTAGCTGAAGGGCGTTTGGTAAACCTGGGCTGTGCCACCGGACACCCATCGTTTGTGATGAGTAACTCGTTTACCAACCAAACACTCGCCCAAATTGAATTGTGGAAAAACGATTACAAAACAGATGTTTACCGTTTACCTAAACATTTGGATGAAGAGGTTGCCCGCCTGCACCTTGAGCAGCTCGGTGTTAAACTAACTACGCTTTCCAAAGACCAGGCTGACTACCTTGGTGTTCCGCAGAAAGGCCCTTACAAACCAGAACATTATCGTTACTAAATAAGAAGAAAGCAGCTTACGAGCTGCTTTTTTTTGTACCTTCGGATATGCAGGACAAGAAGGTATACGAAAATCAAATATTTCAATTATTCATTCATTTGATTGACAATTTTCCCACTGGGAAAGTGGTCCAAAACGAATCACCCGATTTCCTGGTTCGCCTCAATCGTCGCAAGGTCATCGGTATTGAATTGACTGAACTGCATGGGCAAGAATTTTACGACAACCAGGGGCATTTTACCCATCCTGAATTATTGTACGACAATCTGGCAAGCACGATCTCTGCCAAGGAGGAAAAAATCTACCTGTATCAAAAAGTGAAACCGGTCGAACTTTGGTTGCTCATTCACATCCGCTCGTTCCAAAACAAGCTCAACTTTAATTACCGAAACAAGCTCGACAACTGGAACTTCAGTTCCTCATTCGATCGCATTTTTTTACTGGAAGAAAAAGGCCAGTGGTTGCATGAAATTGATTAGCATTAATTGGTAATGTGCAAGATATCACCTGAAGCATTAACATGGTATTGCTTCAACGGTTCTGCAGACGGCCCGTTAACCACGTAACCACCTTCAAGCAAATTGTATTGCGATCCGCAACAGGGACAGGTGGCAATCACACCATCTGCTTCCACCCGGCACTTAAAATCCACTTCGTAAGGACAAGTGACATCGTAAGCACTGTATGAAGTTCCTGTATTGATGACCACAATTCCCCCATAGCCGCCATTGAAAAAAACCGGTGTCCCCACTGTTGTCAGTGCATTGTGGTTCACCAGGTTGATAGAGAAATTCACATCAACATAGGGGATTGACGTATTGTAATTGTCCTTGCAGGCCGTACTGATGACCATTAAAAGAACCAAAAAGAACCCTACTCTCAAAGACAACTGTTTTATGCCGTTCATTTTTTATATCTTTATACAACTAAAACAAAAAACCTCTATTTTTATTTTACCTGTTAAACCACAAAGTTAATAGAAAATGGAAGATTATATATTTATCATCATAGTGGTTGTGCTCTCCATCATAGGGGCTGTCAATAAAAGCAAAAAGAAACAAATGCAGCAAATGGACGCTGACGAAAGCCAAGAACGTCAACCCTCCGTTTTTGATCAGTTTTTTGACGAGCCCATGTTTGACGAGCCCAAACCCGAAGCAGTTTTTCCTGAAGCTCAACACACCGAAATGGATCACCAGGAAATCAAACCGCCTGAAGAAATGAAAGTTCCTAAAATGGAACGTCCATCCATGACTCGATTGGAACGTCCTAAAATGGAACGGATTCCTTTACGAAGGATGGAACCGAAAGCTTCTTTGGCAAAAAAGATGGAAGAAATGCCCAAACAAGAGATGGGCGTGAAAAGGATTGAAAAGGAAGAAACTGAAGGACGAACTTTCCAATCTATCATGGATGGTTTTTCACTAAAGAAGGCTGTTATCTATTCTGAAATTATGAATCGTAAATACTAGAACCTTTTCATAAACAACATTTTATAGACTTTTTTAAACCAGGAGCCTCGCGAATACCAAATATTTTGTATAGCTTTGTAGCTACAAAGAGTTCCGCTCGTTCGGAATTCTTTTTTATTTATATACATCGTCACACTTTTAAAAAAACTATAGCAATGGGAAAAGTGGCCTACATTACCCAAGAAGGATTAAATAAGTTAAAAAAAGACCTGGATCGCCTGGTGAATGTTGAGCGCCCTGCCATCTCAAAACAGATTGGCGAGGCGATTGAGAAAGGTGATATATCGGAGAATGCTGAATATGATGCGGCTAAAGATGCACAGGGAATGCTGGAAGCGAAAATCGCCCAGTTACGTGAAAAAATCGCTAATGCCCGCATTATTGATGAATCAAAAATTGACACCTCAACCGTTCAGATTTTGAACAAGGTGACCATTAAAAACATAAAAAACAATGCCACCATGCAATACACCATTGTATCGGAGCATGAAGCGGATCTGAAGTCAGGAAAAATTTCGATTGAAACACCAATTGCCAAAGGATTGCTAGGCAAAAAAGTGGGCGATACGGTTGAAATTCAGGTACCTTCTGGTATCATCCCATTCGAAATCATTGATATCTCATTGTAATTATGGCAAGTCTGTTTACAAAAATTATTTCAGGTGAAATCCCGGCCTATAAAGTTGCGGAAGACGACAATTACCTGGCTTTTTTAGATATTTTCCCAACAGCCAAAGGACACACACTGGTCATCCCCAAGAAGGAAGTTGACTACTTGTTTGACCTGGATGATGAAACTTACGTAGGGCTTCAACAATTTGCAAAAAAAGTAGCTGTTGGATTGAAAAAAGCAGTTCCTTGTCAAAAGGTTGGCGTCATGGTTTTAGGATTGGAAGTGCCACACGCACACATTCACCTGGTGCCGATGCAAACAGAACACGACCTGATTAATTTTGGCGATAAAGTGAAATTAAGCGATGAGGAATTTGAAGAAACCCGCGCTGCCATTGCTAAGGCTATTGAATAAACAACATTGTTTCAACATAATTTAAAGCCATTCTTTCAAAAGGATGGCTTTTTTATTTCGACTTCCAGCTCACTATCACTTCACCCTTCCCGGGTTCTTCTTGATAAAATCTTCCCACCCTTTGTACGATTTTCCTTTTGCTGGATTTTTCAATTGCAGGTAGTGGCAAACAGCGACCGCCAGAGCATCAGTTGCATCCAATTCCTTAGGTAGCTCATTTTCTTTAAACATGTTATTCAGGAAATAAGCCACCTGTTCCTTGGAAGCCCGCCCCATTCCGGTAATCGCTTGTTTGACACGCAAAGGAGCATATTCAAAAACAGGAATGTCTTTCTCCAGGGCAATGCCCATCACAATTCCCTGTGCCCGCCCAAGCTTCAACATGGCCTGGATATCTTTCCCGTAAAATGGTGATTCAATGGCGAGCTCATCCGGCAGGTATTCGTTAATCAAGTGCTGCGTTCGAATGAAGATCTGCTTCAATTTTAAATAGTGATCTTTGAATCCCGCGGTTTTAATCACACCTGTTTGAATAATCTTCGGCTCCTTATCTACAATCTCGATCAAACCATACCCCATCACAACCGTTCCGGGGTCAATTCCCAATATGCGTTTCGACGTTGCTCCCATTAATTTGCTCCTATTTCTATGTTCAAAGGTAAAACTTTGAATGAAACCATTGTCCAAGGCCAGCTCTCATCATCATTCAAAATTTTGGCTTTCGTTTAAACTGTTGCACAAAAATGCCCAGGAGGATAAATACCAGCCCCAAAAAAGTGGTCATGTAAATCACTTCTTTCAAAATGAAATGAATAAAGATCAATGATAGGAAAGGCATCAGAAAGATGAAATTGCCCGTCACCGCATTGTTTTCGCTCGTTTGCAATGCTTTCATCCAGACTACGTATGTGATGCCCAACTCAAACAAACCGACGTACACAGCAACCAGGAAACTGCGATCAAGGTGAATGGGGAAATTTGGACTTGGATCGATTAATCCAAACAGAAAAAGGTACACAATGCCAAATAAGAAATTCCAAAAGAAGACGATCAACTTGTCGCGTTCGTCCTTCACACTAAATAACCAGTAAAGCGACCAGATGACGCTACTTCCCAAAGCAAGCAGTGCGCCAAACAGGTTGGTGTTATAAAAGCCCTCAACACTTCCCTGTGACGCAATAAAAACCACGCCCAAAAAACTGAGCAGGATTCCCCATAAATTTCGCCAACCAATCTTATGCCCCAACATAGGAGCCGACAGTAACGCCAAAGTAATGGGCCAAATCATATTTAGTGATTGCGTGACCTGCGCCGGATTCAAATCATAAGCTTTGAAGAGTACCAGGTAGTATAAAAACGGATTGAACAATCCTTGCCCGGCCGATAATAAGAGTTGCCGCTGATTCATCTTTATCAACAAGGAAAATTTTCCCTGGAACAGAATGATCAACAGAAAGGTCAACAAGGAAACAATCGATGCCACAAAAATCAACTGAAAGGGATTCAACCCAAGTAGCGCCAATTTAAAAGCCGAAGCCACTGTTGACCAGAGCAACACGGCCAACAAAGCCCAACCGATTGCCGCCTTCTGACTTTTCATTTAATTGATCTCAAGAGGATTATAGGGGTCCGATTCTTGACTCTTCTGTGCCGGCACCTCACCACGAAGCTCGCGATAGCGTTTCCGGGCTTCTTCCACATACACGCTCCCAGGGTAGTGAGTCAACATTTTCTTATACAACTCCTCAGCCTCATCCACTTTGTTCAACTTTTTTTCATCCAATTCGGCTAACATAAACAAGGCATCATCAGCAAGCAAACCATAAGAATAGCGTGTGGTAATTTCCTGCAAAAAGCCGGCAGCCTTTTCGTAGTTTCCTTGCTTAATCATGGCTTTTGCTTTACGGAAGTAGATGTCATCCATCAAATCATTGGAACTGTAATTCGTTTCAATGGAATCGAGTGTCAGCCAGGCCAACGTATCCTGATTGCGGAAAATGTACAAATCGGCCCGGGCAAACATCTGCATGGGAACAGCGGTCGTATCCAGCGCCGAATTGTTGCTGATAAAAATGGAAAGCTCCATTGCATCGTTGGCAATCAATTTCGACGTGCTGGCTTTCAAAACATCCAACTGAGCCTGTGCCCATTTCAAATTACCCATGTAATAGCCAACTTTGGCCTTCTTCAACTTCACTTCATCCCCCAGCGAATTATCTTTGTTGGCATCAATGATTTGTGAATACAACAAGATGGCTTCCCACAAATCACCTTTCAACACATCAATATCTGCCAATTCATTCTTCAACTGGTCACGCTGTAGATTGTTGATTCGTCCACTTCCCATCTGCCTTTGCAGCAGGCTCGTCGCAGTCGGAATATCATGATTGAAAAACGCAAGAAAATGAGCGTAGTCGATAATCAGCTGCGTAGTAACTGGTGTGTAACCAATCACATCAAATGTTTTTTCAAATTGCTTCTTCAGCTCATCCGGGTGACGATCTTTTTTGGGAGCGTCGACAAATTGCTGATAATCCAGACTCATTTTGCCCTGATAAGCTTCCTGGTAAAAGCTATTTTTAGGGCCCTTTTCAATTAGATAATCGAAGGCTTTGATCGCCTCTTCAGTATCATCATTATTCCCTGCAATACTCGCCAGCCGGACGATTAAAGCATCCACATCTCCACCTCGTTTATCCAAAGCAATGGATTGGCGTAAGGCAGATGCAAACTGTTTCTCCTGCAAGAACAACCAAATCAACAGGCGATTGTAGACCGTCACTCCGGGATCTGCTTGGATGCGTTTCATCAAGGCTATTTGGAAACGATCGCGCAAAGTGTGATCAACATCCAAACGAAACGCCATGGACATGCTGCTTTCCACCTGCCCTAACCGATTTTCATCTTCTTTTAAAAGGGCCAGGTATTCATCATACATCAACTCATAGTTCCGCTCATATAAATACACCCGCGCCAACTCGTAGTGGAACGATTCGCCAGGTATTTTTCGTTTTCCCTGTTGGTAAACTTTCAATGCATAATCATATTCCTGACGAACCAAAAAATCGTTTGCCAGGCGCGTGTAGTCCGTCTTATTGTCAGGAACGATCTTTACGGCCTGATCGAATTTTTTGTCTGCCTCATCCAACAAATTTTGTCGCTTCAGCAAATACCCCCACTGCACGTATAAGTCAAAATCATTTCGGTTCTTTCGCAACTGCTTTTTAATTTCCGTTTCAGCCTGGTCGTAAGCATCCATTTCAAACAAACAATTCAAGTACATTCTGAAATAATATTGAGAACCACCCTTCTCATAAATTTCATGGTACAATACCGAAGCTTTTTCGTAATTTTTATTGCGGTAATATTGGTTGGCCAACTGCAATTTATTCACGTCCAGTTTCAACTGCTGGGCCTGAACAAAAACCGGGGAAAGCAACATCAAGAAAATTCCCACAAGCAGAATTCGTTTTTTTGTTTTTGCTGTCATTGCATACAAAAATAACAATCCGTTGCTGAAGAAAGACAAATTGAGCAAGAAAGATATTCGATCCTTGATTCTTTATGCTTGATACTGGATTCTCAATATTTGATGCCGGTTGTCTGACTTGCATTTGCCCTTTGCTCCTTGCCATATTTCCGTTATTTTTGCTGAAAAATTACCAAAAATCATGAATGACGAACTCCAGTCACGTCAGCGATTGCCGCGTTGGATGAAGATGAATCTTCCCAAAGGTGAAAGCTATTCCAAAGTAAAAAACTTGGTCAATAAGCACGGATTGCATACCATTTGCACCAGCGGAAACTGCCCCAACATTGGGGAATGCTGGAACCGTGGAACGGCTACTTTCATGATTTTAGGAGACATTTGTTCCCGCAATTGTAAGTTCTGCGGTGTCACAACCGGCAAGCCACTCCCTCCCGATCCCGACGAACCCAAACGCGTTGCTGAGTCAATCCGGATTATGGAACTGAAGCACGCGGTGATCACATCTGTTGATCGTGATGATTTGCCGGATTTAGGTGCAGGCATTTGGGCGGGCACCATTCGCGCAATCAAAAAGCAAAATCCGA
>DATFMO010000632.1:0-5527 GCA_035266925.1 Sunxiuqinia sp.
ATGTACGTTCTGGAAATCAAGTTTGTCATGTCCGGAATCGTTGCAATCACCGGATCCCATATGGTGACTCTTGAACCAACTTTAGTCACACCGCCGAAGCCACTTTTATAATAAGTTAGCAAGCCTGATTTTGGGGCGCGAATTTCCAGCGAATTATACAATGAATCCAACTCACCCAGCCGCTCATTAATTTGACGGTAGTTGATGAATTTACGATTCACCTTATTTTCTTCCTGCTGTTTTTTCAGCTTGTAGGCATGCTTTTCCTGGGCAAATTTACGCTCGGCTTTGTCGTGGTCCATCTTTGCCTTTTTCTTGACCGATGGTGATTCGTAGATGGATTCGTCCATCACGATCTTCTTTTCCTGCAGGTCCAACCGGGCATTTGTGATTGCATCACGCTGGTTGCTCAGGTTCAGGTTCGAATCAATTTTTGCGTCCTGCAATTCCGTCAGGGCAGTTTCCATTTGATCCTGTGTGCTTTTAATCTGTTCTTCCACTGCCTGGTGATCGAGCGTGGCGACATAATCTCCCGAATCAACATACGTACCTTCATCAACAAGGTCAGTGATTGTTAGTTGGTAGATTCGCAAACTACGATCTTTCATTTTATCCGGGATCGTAATATTTTCCGAACTTTCAGATTCCAGTTCACCAGAAGAATAAATTTTCACTTGGAATGGTCCCCGTTCCACTTTAACTGTAATCTCAGGAGTAACATGATCATTGCTACCAAAAATCACGAAAATGATGATTAATAAAATGGGAATAAGGGTAATGAGAATGATCTTTTTGTTTTTCATGAATTTTATTGCGTTAGTAGAAAAAATATAGGTATTTAGGGTTCAAAATAATTACGGTTCATTCAGTAAAAAATAACAGTTTGGGAAAAAGATCATGCGATGAAATACTACGTTCACGAGAGTCTGGCCCAACTCACCACGTAATCTGAAAACAATTTAACACAATATTTGTGCCAATTATCATAAAAAATGATAATTTTTGTAAAATTAATTAAAACGAAACGTGAAAGTTTTCTAGCTCAACGAATTAACAAATTCAGATAAGCGCTTTAATTTCGGAAATCAGTTTATTTGCCAGATCGGTAGCTGCTTTTTCACTGGTTGATTCGGCATAAATTCGAATGATTGGTTCGGTATTCGATTTCCGAAGGTGTACCCATTCATTGGCAAAATCAATTTTAACGCCATCGATATCATTGACTTGTTCATGCTGATATTTTTCCTTCATCTTCAACAGCAAATTATCGACGTCAATATCGGGAGTCAATTCAATTTTATTTTTTGAAATGACGTAGTTTGGATATGTTTTCCGTAATTCGGAGCAGCGCTTTCCTGACTTCGCCAAATGCGTGAGAAACAAGGCGATGCCGGCCAGGGCGTCGCGCCCATAATGCGATGCGGGGTAAATGACTCCCCCGTTTCCTTCGCCGCCAATGACCGCATTCGTCTCTTTCATTTTGGTCACCACATTGACTTCTCCAACAGCTGAAGCAGCGTGTGTTCCGCGATGTTGTTCAGTTACATCGCGAAGTGCGCGGGTGGACGAAAGGTTGGAAACGGTGTTGCCGGGAGTGATCGACAATACATAATCAGCCACAGCCACCAGCGTGTATTCTTCATTGAACATGGAACCATCTTCACTGATGATTGATAAACGATCAACATCCGGGTCAACCACAAAGCAAACGTCAACATCTTGTTCTTTGACCAATTGGCAGGTTTCTACCAGGTTTTCAGGCAGTGGTTCCGGTGTGTGCGCGAAATGACCAGTTGGCTCCTCATTGATTGGCACGATATTTTTAACCCCTAGCGCATCCAATAAGGCTGGCAGTGCGATTCCTCCAACCGAATTCACAGCATCAAAAGCCACTGAAAAATTCGCTCGCCGGATGGCTTCCACATCAACCAGTTCCAGGTTTAAAATCTGTTGAATGTGTGCTTTCAAGTAATCTTTTTCCTGGATGGTGCCCAGTTCATAGACATCAGCAAACTCGAAGGCTTCTTCTTCGGCAAAAGCGAGGATTTTGGCGCCTTCTTCAGCTGATAAAAATTCGCCGTCGCCATTCAATAATTTCAACGCATTCCACTGGGCAGGATTGTGGCTGGCTGTGAGGATGATCCCTCCGTTGGCTAATTCTTTAACAACTGCGATCTCGGTTGTTGGTGTAGTAGCCAATCCAATATTAACCACGTTGCATCCCATACCGGTCAGCGTGGCACACACCAGTGCATCCACCATCTGCCCGGATAAGCGGGCATCGCGACCAACAACCACTTTGGGTTGGTTCGATTGTGAGCTTTCTTTCAGCCAACGAGCATACGAAGCAGTAAATTTAACAACATCCAGCGGGCTCAGGCCTTCGCCGGGTTTTCCTCCAATGGTTCCTCTGATTCCGGAAATAGATTTTATCAGTGACATGTGTATTGTTTTAAATTGATTTGGGGTTTTGCTATGGCTACATATAATGCAGGTATTCGTCGATCAAGGCCAACAACTCCTGATTTTCGCCATAAGTTCTAAAATTTTCGATTAATTCTTTATCGTTAAACGAACGTAATTTTAAAATGGTATGATTGATAATCGACTTCGGGAAAACCTGATCCTCCTCAAAAAAGTGACGATGACTTTCCAGCATTTCTGCTGACTCAAAGCACGACATCGGTAATTGCTTATAGGGCTGTTCCTGCTGACCATCCTTCAAAAACAGGTTGGATTCGCACAGGTATTTATCCGATTTTTTGATGGCTTCGGTGTCCGACAAACCATTCATAAAGGCTACGATGAGTGCCGCAGAAAACAAATAGGGGTTGGTCGATCCGTCTGATCCACGATACTCAATGGTTTGGCGAAAGGCATAATTCACCTGCTCCGCTTCCTGCTGATTGAGCAACGCTCCCAGAGGCTGTTTGTTGTTCCATCCCAACGGCACCCGCACCAAGGTTGAGCGATTTTGCTTGCCCCAGCAGATATGATGTGCAGCGCGCTGTCCTGGCAAAATACGGATGTATGAAATGGGGGTCGTGTTCGCAAAAGATGTCAGTGCCGGAGCCATATCCAACACGCCAGCAATCATTTTCAGGGCAGTGGAGGTAAGCTCGCCATTTTCGATCATCATATTGTGGCCCGCCTGTTCTGCTAAAAAATGAAAATGCATGCCGCTGCCCGGCTGGTTGAGCGACACTTTCGGAATAAACGTCACATTGACATTGTATTTTTTTCCAAGCATGCGCAAAATCCACTTGGCAATCACCAACTGGTCCGATGCATCTTCGGGATCAACCGGCGAAAATTCAATTTCATGCTGCTCGTAATACTTGCCGTGATAATTGAAACGTCCTCCTTCGGCATGACCAAAACGAACCATCCCGCCACAACGGGCAATCAGCTTGATGGCTTCCACCCGAAGTTTCTCATACAAGGTGAACGGCTCTGCTCCATGATACCCATTCTCCGATGATTCATAAGCTTCATGTGACGGGCTCATGACGTAATATTCCAGCTCGCCCATCATTTTCAAGCTCATACTCGTTTCCTTGTAAAACTGCTTTTTGGCTTTTTTCAGAATATTTTCAGGGGAACTCTCCAGGGGTTCTCCATCCGGCGTATAGAACGAGCACAGCAAATCAACCGAAGGCACTTCGGCAAACGGATTCAGAAAAGCTGTCTTGTAACGCGGAACGAGGTACAAATCGCTGGAATTGGGCTCGAGGTACGAAAAAATGCTACTTCCATCCACCCGCTCACCCGTCGATAAAACCATG
The DNA here is from genome assembly GCA_035266925.1 of Sunxiuqinia sp. Taxonomy (GTDB): domain Bacteria; phylum Bacteroidota; class Bacteroidia; order Bacteroidales; family Prolixibacteraceae; genus Sunxiuqinia. The sequence continues at coordinate 3,786 of DATFMO010000632.1, forward strand.
TCCAGCTCATCAGGACTTGTCACCATGAAGTTGATGGTTTTTAGCTTGCCATCTTCCGCGACATAGCGAAAGTTGAGCATCTCAATCTCTCGTTCTTCGATGTAACGGATCAAATCTCCTTTGGTAAACTCGGTGGCCGGTTTCTGTAAATACCGAACGATCAAATTCGGGTTATTCTGAATGGAAGACATATTACGTATTTTATGCCCTAAAATTAGTCATGAGAACGGAAATAAAAAACCATTGGACAGCAAAAAAGGCCGGCAAATCGGCCGGCCTCTAAACACTTTTCTCTATTAACTAAATAGCAATGCAAAACTTATGAAAAAAAACTAGTACTATTAATAATACAATTCATCCCCAAAAAACCCCTAACTATAAATTGAAAAAAATGAAAATGGATGATCGATTGGATGATTTTATAAAGTAGATTGATATGACATTTTGAATTGAGGAACGTAAGGTCACGACATGTCGTGACCCTATAGGTGCCACTTTAGGCCGCCAGTTTTGGAATTTACAGATTATTTCTCGTTAATGTTCCATCAAAAATCCGCAAACAGTTCTATTCTGAAACTACTTGCGGATTCGTTATCGAGGATCTAAAATCCAGTATCGAGTGATCTTATTTTAAGTTCGCAATCTGATCTTCCAAGACTTTGATTTTGGCTTCAGCGTCAGCTTGCTTCGCTTTTTCCTTAGCCACTACTACCTCAGGTGCGTTATTGACGAAACGCTCGTTGCTCAGTTTTTTCATCACAGAATTCAGGAATCCTTTCGTGTATTTCAGTTCTTCTTCCAGCTTTTTCAGCTCTTCTTCCACATCAATCAACCCGCCCATTTCAATAAAGAAAGTGGTTGAGAAAACGCGGAACGATGCAGCTCCTTTCACTTCCTCGTTCACCAAGTGGATGGCCGAAAGGTTACCCATTTTTTGAATAATGGAGTCGTATTTCTCTGCGTAGCCTTTGTCGCCCGGCTGAACGTTCAACTCCAGGGTTTCTTTCATCGCCACATTATTGTTTTTACGCACCGTACGAATTCCGGAAACCGCTTCCTTCACCGCTTCGAAATCAACCAACAGGTTTGCATCACATGCTCCTGCTTCCGGCCACTGGCTAACCATGATGCTTTCACCATCCTTCCGGTCACGAAGCAACTGCCAGATTTCTTCAGATATAAATGGCATGAACGGGTGCAACAAACGCAATACTTTATCCAAAGCATCCAGCACTTCTTCGTAAGTTTTACGGTCGATTGGCTGTTGATAGGCAGGCTTCACAACCTCGAGTAACCAAGATGAAAATTCATCGCGAATGGTGGTGTAAATGGTCATTAGTGCATCCGAAATCCGGAACTTGCTAAAGTGATCATTCATAATTGCAATCTGCTCGTTCAACTTTTGATCAAACCACTCGATAGCCAGTTTAGAATGCTCCGGCTGTTCCAATTCATCAGATACGTCCCAACCTTTAACCAGCCGGAAGGAGTTCCAAATTTTAGCGGAGAAGTTCCGGCCCTGCTCTGTCAGCGCTTCGTCAAACAGCAAGTCGTTTCCGGCAGGCGAGCATAACAACATGCCCACTCGCACACCATCGGCGCCGTATTGTTTAATCAGATCAAGCGGGTCTGGGGAATTTCCCAACGATTTACTCATTTTCCGGCGCAGCTTGTCGCGAACGATTCCGGTGAAATAAACGTTTTTGAACGGTTTGTCCTGACGATATTCATAACCGGAAATA